>JBBFMI010000243.1:0-3292 GCA_037478635.1 Candidatus Geothermincolales bacterium
CCCCATCCCGCCGCCAGAAACGACGGGACTACCGCACAACGCCGGGGGATATCTAATCCTCTGGTCCCGGGCCTCCGCCCGCCAGTTCCGGTGCCCGGCGGGAAGCCCTCTCCCGGACCAACAGCAAAGCCCCTCCCCCGATGAGCAGCGCCAGGCTAAGTCCCTGGAAAAAGGCGGTGCCCGCATCCCTGGGATGGTAACGGAAGAACTCCACCAGGAAGCGCACCAGCCCGTACCCGGAAAGGAAGAGGAAAAAAGCACTCCACCTGGCCCGCAGGTACTTCCTCAGGGCGAGCATCAGGCCGAAAAGGACCAGGTCCAGGACGAGCTCGTATAGCTGGGTGGGATGCACCGGCCCGGAGGAACCGGGGAAGGTGACCGCCCAGGGAAGCCCGGAGGGCTTTCCGCCGCAGCACCCGTTGAGGAAACAACCCACCCGGGCCACCGCCAGGGACAGGGGAAGGGTCAGGGCTACCGAGTCGGCCATGACCCCCGCGGGCACCCCCGTCCACCGGTTGGCCAACAGGCACAGGGGAACTGCCAGGGCCAGGCCGCCGTAGAAGACCAGGCCCCTCATGTTGAGGTCGAAGACCGATCCCCACCTTCCCGAGAACTCCCCCCAGTGGCCCAGCACGTAGAAGACGCGGGCGCCCAGTATCCCTCCCACCACCGCGGCCATGGCCACCGGGTATATGGCCGAGGGGTCGTATCCCCTCCTCTTGAGCTCCCGGCCCGCCACCACCATCCCGACCGCAAAGGCCCAGAACAGCATGAAACCGTAGGAATATACGGTCAGGCCTCCTATCCTGAACAGTACCGGCCTCAACCCTTCCCCCCTCGCACGTGTTCCGAGGCGGCGGGCCATCCTGGTTCCCAGCGAACAACGGGGTCGAGAAGGCCCGCCGGGCTTTGCTCTGCCGCAGGAGCGATAACCTCCCGGGCACCGGCCCGCAACGCCCGCCCGCGCAGGATCGAGCTCGCGCGGGGTCAATCCGGATTAACCGGATTATATAATGTCCATAGCCCTTCACGAGTGTACGGCAGGCACGGGCATAGGGGGGAAGCGCGAAAAACCCTGCCACGCGCGATCTTATCCAAAGGGGGTGGTGTGTCGAAACCCGCACCCGCCGGGGAAACCCGTCGCAAGCCCCGCGGGATAACCCCGTCCCGAGGGAACATCCCGGCCTGTTCGACCTGGGCCGGGATCAAGGGGGCCGGCGGAAGGCGGAGAGGGAATTCGGTTGCCGTTTTCCCCGGCACAAGTCCCCGGGAACAGGCCATTGGCTTTTTGCACCTACCTCGCCCCACGAGTTTTCATCCCCTTCACCTCGCCGCAGCCGCACGACCGCGCCTTTCCTGGGGGGGAGGAAGGCGAAAACACGCCAAATAAATCGAAGTGGACCCACTTACGAGCCGTTCTCAAGCGAGCCCTTCTCCGGCGGGGTAAGGGCTTATCGCGGCCGCCCGTTATCGCCGAAACCCGTGCGATAACCGGCGCGCGAGGACTTTTGCCGGGACCCGGCACCGGCACCCCGGGCCCCGGCCCGGCGACGCGGGGCCGGGCGAAGGGGGTCCTGTCCCGGGGTACCGGGTTCGCCCTTCGCCTCACCGGGGCAAGGTCCCGGGTTCACCGCCGATAGGCATCGTAATCACCCTCCAGGTACTCCCCAATCACCTCCGGGACCTATGCTCCCGGGCCGGGCACGTTCCGTTTGAAGAAGTGAGGGAAAGGAGGTGCGGACCATGACGGCCAGGACGATGCGGACGGCGACTCTGACGGTAGCCCTGCTGGTGGCCCTTTCCTTGCTGGCAGTCGCCGGCGCCCCCGCCCTGGCCGGAAGCTCCGCCGGCGTGACGGTGAAGGTGACAGTGAGGCCCTGCGTCCGGGTCCTTTCGGACGGCACGGTGTTGAGCAACGTGCCGGTGGCCAGGACGGTGGGGCAAGGCAACCTGACGGTGATACCCCTCTGAGAAAGAGGGAACCCGAGGGAAAAAGGGGAGGGAGTCCGACGTAAAGAAGGTCCAAGAGGGTTTCTGACCGAATCCCCTCCGACGCCCCTTCTTTCCCGGGACCGCGGCCCCCGGGGCCGCGGCCCTTGTTTTCCGGCCCCCGGGCGGGCAAAGTGGTCTTTCCCACCTTTGGCCCTCAGCCTAACTGCTGGCCTGTCCGGTGCCCAATTCCGGAAGCCTGTCCCCGGCTGGCGGTCTTCCGGGAAAACCGACGGCGGTCACTTCCTCTCCAGCCTCAACCTCCAGGGCACCTTCCCCTTGAGCCAGCGGGCGAGGCGATAGAGCCCCGCGGCGAGGGCAGCGAGGATCAATATCCAAAGCACGGGCACCACCCAGAAGCCCGCGGTGGACCTCTTCTCGATGTCGAAGGTGAATATGTCCTTGCCGTACTGGATGCGGGCCTCGGCCCTGTACACCCCGAAGGCGGGGGGGTTAGGCAGGTACCCCTCGAAGTAGCGCACGGTGCCCGGGAGTATGGTCATCTCCCCCAGCTCCACCTCGCCCCGCCCGAAGCCGAAGGAAGGCCGGTAGCCCAAGAAGGCCCTCACGGTCACGTGGACGTTTCCCGGGTTCTCCACCTCGAGGCGGTAGCGGAGCGAGCGCACCGGGAACCCCTCTTTTTTCTGTTCCGAAGGGCCCCAGAGGGAGAAGAAGTCGCTTTCCACCGAGAAGGACCTGATCACCGCCTCCCGGACTATCTCCCCGGGCACGGTGAGGAGCACCAGGGCGCCCACCCGGGGGGCCAGCTGGGCCCCGGTGGCTATCTCCTCCGGGGTCAACACCTTCTCGAAGAAGACCACCGCGAAATGGCCGCCGGGCTCGGCGTCCGGTGGGACCTCCACCCGCACCGGGACCTGGGCCTCCGAGTTGGGCCTCATGGACAGCACGTCACGGTCGAACCGCAACCAGGTGGCGCAGGAATAGGTGTAGTGGCCCGGCTCCTCGAAGACGAACTGGTTGTCGGGGGTTATGTAATAGTCCATGGGGTAGATCTTGAGGTCCATGGCCTCGGGGACGTGGTTCCGAACGGTGATGGTGAACTCCCTCACCGACCCAGGTTCTGCGGTGATCTCGTTCTTGGCGGGGAGCACGGTGAGGTCGAAGGCCTGGGCCGAGGCCACGGGCACGGGAAGCGCCAACAGCGAAAGCACCATCGCCGCCAGCAGCGCGACCCTCGACGTAATCTTCCCCATTCCCATCTCCCCCGGTATATCGACCGCCGGGCCCGCCTCCTCAAGCCCGCTTTCGCGGAAAGCCCGGCGGTTCGGCCGGCCCCGGGCGA
>JBBFMI010000244.1:0-3240 GCA_037478635.1 Candidatus Geothermincolales bacterium
CGAGGAGAGGAGGCCTCTCGCCTCGTCCACGACATGGAGGTCACGGCCCTGGTGGAGGTGGGAAGCGGGCTGATCCGTTCCATCGAGGGGGCCATGCGCCACGTCCCCTATCCCCAGTGCCGGGAAGCCCTGGGGTCCCTGGAAAAGCTCAGGGGCAGCAGGGTGGCCCCAGGGTTCACCGCCCTGGTCAGGGAACTGGTGTGGTCCCGGGACGGGTGCGTGCACCTGGCGGTGCTGGTCACCGAGATAGGCCACGCGAGCGTGCAGGGGATGGGGGCGTGGACGTCGAGGAGGATCGACTGGATGAGCATACCGAGGGACCAGCTGCTAAGGGGCCTGGAAGCGCTCCGGCTTCCCGACAGTTGCTACACCTGGCGGCGGGACGGGGAGCTCATGGGGAAAATACTCGGAGGGCAGGAGCTTCCGGGCGAGGACGTCACGTGAGGACATACCAAGAGGCCAGCGGGACACACCAAGAGGTCAGTAGGTATCCAAGACGAAAAAGCGGAATCCGGCACCGGGCCCGGGAAAGGGATGCCGATCGAAGGCCGGGTAGCCGGGAAAGGCTCACCGGCCGGGACCTACCTCCGGGGAAGCGGCCAAGAGAAGGGACCGGCCGCCAAGAAAACGAAACAATGTATCGTGAACGAGGCCGAGGAAGGGCGTTCACGCGCCGGTCAGCCCGGTCGTGCCGTCCCCGAAAAATGCCGGGGGCCGGGACGCGGGAGGAGGCCGGGTCCTTGGTCCGGCAGCAGTGCTTGCGCCCGTTCGAGGAATAGGGCTTGGAGTAACGGCAAGGAGCGCGAGGAATCCGTGAGAACCGGGACGGGGAGAGGGCATAGATGAACGAACCGTATGCCGTCGGCGTCATCCTCGCCGTTCTGGGCCTCGCGGTCGGCAGCTTCGACAACGTGGCCATCTACCGCGTGCCCAGGGGTCTCTCCCTGGTGAGGCCGGGCTCCTTCTGTCCCCGTTGCCGGCGCCCCATCGCCTGGCACGACAACGTCCCCCTCCTCGGGTACCTCCTGCTGCGGGGCAGGTGCCGCCGGTGCGGGGGGGCCATATCTCCCCGCTATCCCCTGGTGGAGCTCTTGAGCGGGCTACTTTTCCTCGCCGTGGGGGCAAGGCACGGCTTCGCCTGGAAGGTGGAGATGCTGCCCGAGCTCCTGATGGTCACGGTGCTCATCATAGCGTCCTTCATCGACCTGGACGAGCAGATCATCCCCAACCGGGTCATCTTTCCCGCCATCCCGGCGGCCCTCGCCCTGGTGGCCCTGGTGGCGGGGACGAGGGGGGACTGGGGGATACTGCTCCGCTCCCTGGCCGGGGCGGCCATCGGCGGCGTGCCCCTGGGCCTGCTCGCCCTGCTCTTTCCCCGGGGCATGGGGATGGGAGACGCCAAGCTCTCCCTGTTCACCGGGCTGGTGCTGGGCTACCACCAGCTGACGGGCTTCTTCTTCGCCTTCCTCACCGGGTCGATGGCGGGCCTTGCCCTCATAGCCCTGGGCAAGATGGGGAGGAAGAGCCGCATTCCCTTCGGGCCCTTTCTCGCCTTGGGCGCCCTCGTCGCCCTCTTCTTCGGCCAGAGGGTGTGGGAGCTCTACCGGGGGTTGATGGGATAGCGAGTGACCGTCAGCATGACGTCGGACCGCTCAATAGTGCGAGTGTGGGATTTCTACCGTGGGATGACGGGATAGCGAGGGCAGGCACGCCCGCCCGTGAACCCAAGGCCACCTGTCCTCAATACCCGGGGCCGGTGGTCCCACCTGTACGACGGGACGGGGTAGAGGGAGAGGACAGACCCCCAACCACACATCGGCGAGACGAGGCCAGGACCGGGCTGACCGATTTCTTCACAGGATCCATCGCTATTAAGAACAGGCAAAAAGAAAGGGGGCGGCTGAGCCGCCCCCTTTTTAAACTGCCAACCATCATGGAGATTGGTGTATGCTGCAACTGGTGGTCGGCCTTTCCTCGTTGGTCTGTCCATAAGTTACAGTGACCGTTCCTCCAGAGGGACACTTGGGCGCATTGTTAACCAGCTCACCGTTGTAATAATTTTCCGGCCACCCACCACCTACTTGGGTTGGATACCCCTCCTTATCGGCGGCATATATATCCGCCGCGCTCAGGAAGCTCCTCTGGTTGGAGAGGCACGCCTTCTTCTTGGCGTTGTTCTGGGCGGCCAGGAACACGGGCACCGCGATACCCACCAGGATTCCGATGATCAGGATGACGATCATCAACTCGATGAGGGTGAAGCCTTCCTGCCTTCTCACTCCCTTTCACCTCCTTTCGTTCAGGATGGAAAGACAAAACCAATCGCTATTGATTATTTCCCCCGCTCATCACCTCCTCTCGCAGCCCTAAACTTGCCTCCAATGTTTTGTTTCGACAAACGGTTGATGGAACTTTAGGCCATTTTTCGGATCGTTACATCGATGTCCCCGCAGAAGCCCCCTCTCCTTACCGGTCGACAGTACCCTATGCTCCCGAGGCGAAGCTTTCGTAGTCCCGAAATTGGACCCCTATGTCAAGATTTACAAAATATTAAAACAAATTGGCCTCGGAGTCCAGGAAACCCGGCGCGCCGGGAGCTTCCACCTGCTCATCGGGAAAAGCGGCTGAACTTCCAGGTCACTTCCGGGGAACAACGGTCGACCCTCGCGCTCCAAGCCATGCCACATCCCAAGCGACCTGCAACAGAACCCGGGCCAACGTGTATCCTGGTCAAAGAAGGAAGATTCCCGGAGGCCAACCAGGTAAGTGAACGGGATGCCGATCCGCCGGGGCTCCGAAAAAATCGACGACCAGGCAGCCCATGCGAGCCGGATACACGGAAAGGAGGATCAGTGGAAAGGGTGAGGCGATTTCAGGCTGGAGAAGGCAAGGCTGAGCCCACGAGGATACTGGCCGTGGACATCGGCGCCGGCACCGCGGACATCCTGCTCTTCGAGGAGGGGCTAGAGCCCGAGAACTGTCCCCGCATGGTCCTGCCCAGTCCCACCGTGGTCCTGGCCCGAAAGGTGAGGGAGGCAGCCCGACGCTCGCCGGCCCTCTTCCTCCGCGGCTGGACCGTGGGGGGAGGCCCGCTGTCCCGGGCGATAAGGGAGGCGCTGGCCGGGGGGACGAGGGTGCTGGCGGAAAGCAGGGCAGCCCTCACCCTCCGCAACAACCTGGAGGAGGTCCGCTCCCTGGGGGTGGAGCTGGTGGAAGAGGGACCGCCCCCCGGATTCCAGG
>JBBFMI010000245.1:0-3162 GCA_037478635.1 Candidatus Geothermincolales bacterium
GTAATCCCTCAGGATCTGGGGGGCGGCGAGCATGTGGGGCACGTCCTCGAAAAGGGGGATCACCTGGATCTCCTCGGGCTTGAAATCACCGATCCACTCGGCGATGGTGATGTCCCCTTCCCGGAAGGGAAGGTGTTGTTTCCCGACCACGAAATCGCGGTAGTAGCGGTAAACCCGGTCCAGGCACAGGTGAGAGGTGGTCATGGGCAGGATTACCTCGAATATGGGCGGGATTTCATGGCCGTAGAACAGCTTTGCCGCGTCGAAGGACCGGGGGATGGCCTCCAGGGTCTCCAGCAGCACCTTGGCCTCTGGCCTCTCCACCGTCGGATTCGGGACCCTGATGGTGATGAAGATGTCCCGTCCCAGGACCTTCTCCCGGAAGAAGTCCTCGTACTTGGAGAGGAGCTTCTTGACCACGAAGTTGTCCACCTCTTTACCTTCGCAGTCCCACATCTGCTCGTCGCAGCCCAGGTGGGAGAAGGCGTAATAGGCCTCCTGGATCTCGTCTTCCCCCTCCAGCACCGGGTCATGGGCGAAAAACGGGATGTGGACGTTGTCCGGGTGTTGGGTGCTCATGCATCGCGGTATCTTCCTGTTCTCCAATGCCGGCACCTCCGTTTGATCTAAGGGAGCTCGAAAGGTCGTGCCTGGACCTATGGACGCGTTGACCGGGCTTCGCCATCGGTTTAGCCGTTTATTCTATACGGGTTTTCCTGGTTAGGAAAGCAAGTTCCGCCCTGTGGTTAAGGCCGTCACCGGTCGCATCACGTTATATCGCAAGGATTCCGGGAATCAGGGGCTCGACCGACAGAGCGGTAAAAGGTCGCTTGTTACCGGGCGTATCCCCGGTATGCGGCCAGGAGGATGGGATAGGGGTTTATGGGCGAGCCACCGCCCGGCCTGATCTCAAAGTGCAGGTGAGGTGAGCCCCCCTTGGCGTTGCCGGTGTCGCCCACGTAGCCGATGACGGTACCGGCGGTGACCCGGCCGGAAGCGCCGAAGCGTTGCAGGTGCATGTAGTAGTAAACGTTGCCGTCGTCCCCGGCAAGGCGCACGTAGAGTCCGGCGTTTCCGCCCTGGAGCTGGGTGACGGTCCCGTTTACGCAGGCCAGGCAGGGAGTTCCCATGGGGGCGAAGATGTCGTTGCCCTGGTGGAGGTGGCCCCGGCGGGGCGCGTGCCAGTCGTTGGAGAAAGTGCAGGGTCCTGCCACGGGAAACACGAACCCGTTGATGGCGATAGCCCTGCCCGTCTGGCCTTTGGCCATCTGGGCCACCAGTTGCATGATCTCCTGGCTCACGCTTTCCAGCAACTTCTGTTGTTCCTGCAGGGAGGCCTCCATGGATGCTCGCTTGGAGCTCAGTTCGGCGAGGAGTTCCTCCTGCCTGCGTTTCTGCTGTTCCAACTCGGATTGGCGCTCCTGGATCTCGTCCCGCAGCCTCTTCGCTTCTGCCATGATGCGGCGGTCCCTGATCCCTATGGAAGAGAAGAAGTTGTACCGGGAAAGCAGGTCGTCGAGGCTGGTGGATTCCAGGAACACCTCCAGGGTGGAAGACTCGCCCTCCATGTACATGGAGCGAAGGCGGCGCTGCAGGATGTTCCTGGCCCGGCGGTAGTCCTTCTGGGCCTTTTCCAGCCGCCGCTGGTTCTCCGAAGCCTGGGCCTGCACGACCTCGTACTCGGTGAGGACGGCGTTGTATTCGTCGGCCAACCTGCGGCTTTCCTCTTCCAGTTCCTGGATCCTGGCCCTGATCCTTTCCGCCTCCCTCTGCTTTTGCTCGAGGGTGGCCGCGCCGGCGGAGGCCGGAGGGATAATGGCCGTGATCGCCATGAAGAGGACAACGGGCCAATAGATGATCCGTCGCAGCGCGCCCGGGCTGCTCGGCTCGGTCGGTTCGCGCCTCTTTGCCTTCACCATGGGCTGTATCCCTCTATATCCCCTTGTCCTCTATCGCCCCCGCCTTTGAAAGGGACCGCCTTTCCTGCGACAGTGGCGGCCGCGCTTGTTTTATATCATACAATACAACTTGGCCTCGGGCCCCGGTATCTGCCCGTTTAGCCTGGGCACGCGCATCCACCTTTCCGGTTAGCCAACATCCTCATCGCGTTTAGAGCCATCGTCGTCCAGGTAATATTTCGGCGGGTGGCCAGGTTTTCCTGAATTGCCGTCTCCATCTGCTATAAATTGACTGTCCACGTAGGTGTCGGGACCTGAAAGGGATCCTTTCGGCGCACAGGGTTGGCAGCACGAGAGGATGGCCAGGAGGAAAAGGTCCGAGTATCGGGGATCGGGGAATATCTTGGTCCAGTGGACGGGATCTCCACCTCGTGGGCGAGGGAGGGAAAGCCGCGGGCGGATCCGGAAGGAGAGAACGGGATGCTCGAGGGCGTGGAGCTGACCAAGGATTTCGGAAAGACCAGGGCCCTCAGGGGGGTCACGCTGGGGGTGGAGAAAGGAGAGGTCCTGGTCCTGGTGGGGCCCAACGGGGCAGGCAAGACCACCTTCTTGCGCCTGCTGGCCGGAAGGTTGCTGCCCACCAGCGGGTACGTCCGGGAGGGGGGCAGAGAAGTGGACACGTCCGATCCGGGTTACCTCCGCAATCTGGGTTACGTGCCTCAGACCCCCTCCTTTTATGGCCGCCTGACTTGCCGCGAGAACCTGGCCTTCGCCGCATCCCTTTACGGCCTGGAGGGGCCGGGAACGGAAAGACGGGTGGACGAGGTGCTCGAGCTGATGGGACTTTCTTCCCACGAGAACGTCCAGGCCCGCCGGCTCTCGGGCGGCCTGGCCCAGAGGCTTAACCTGGCCATGGGGCTTTTGCACGACCCCGATTACCTCCTGCTGGATGAGCCCACCGCCGGCCTCGACCCGGCGGCCCGCAGGGACCTCCTCGGCCTTCTTTCGAGGTTGGCGGAAGAGGGCGGAAGGGGGATCCTGTTCACCACCCATATCCTGGAGGAGGCAGAGGCACTCGGCGGAAGGGTCGCGGTTTTGGAGGAGGGGAGACTCCTGGGCATGTTCAAACCGGGAGCTGACGAGGGGCCGGGAGGCTGGGAGGCGATGAGACGCCGTTGGGAGGGGGCGCCATGAGGGGATTCAGGGCGTTCTTCGTCAAGGACCTGAGGCTCCTTTCACGTAACCGTGCCCTCCTCATCGTCCT
>JBBFMI010000246.1:0-3152 GCA_037478635.1 Candidatus Geothermincolales bacterium
CGAGTTCCGGAAAAAGCCCTCGAGGGCGGCATGCCCTCGAGGGCGACCTTCACGGGAAGGACTTCAGCCTGGTCGGTTCCCGCTTACCGGTTCAGCAGGTCCTCCTCCACCTCCAGGCCCAGCTGTTTCACGGCCAGGGTGAAGTCGTGGGGATCGGTGGCGGCCTGAAGGGCCACCTTGAAGTCCACCAGCCCGTAACGGTAGAGGTCCACCAGGGACTGGTCGAAGGTCTGCATCCCGTAGAACTCTCCTTCGGCTATGATCTGCCGGAGCACGTGGGTGGGCTCCTCGTTGATCAGGGCATCCGCCATGCGGCCGGTCATGACCAGCACCTCCACCGCGGGGACCCTGCCACTGTTGTCCTTCAGGGGCAAAAGCCGCTGGGAGATGACCCCCTTGAGGATGCTGGCCAGGGTCAGCCTGACCTGTTTCTGC
The DNA here is from genome assembly GCA_037478635.1 of Candidatus Geothermincolales bacterium. GTDB lineage: Bacteria > Actinomycetota > Geothermincolia > Geothermincolales > RBG-13-55-18 > JACVJK01. The sequence goes on from JBBFMI010000246.1 coordinate 436, forward strand.
TGCTGGGGCGGGAAGAAATCGATTATGCGGTTGATGGTCTCGGTGGTGTCGATGGTGTGGAAGGAACTCAACACCAGGTGACCGGTCATGGCCACGTTCATGGCGGCGGTGACCGTCTCCGGATCCCTCATCTCCCCTATGAGTATCACGTCGGGGTCCTGGCGGATGATGTACTTGAGCGCGTCGGCGTAGCTCTCGGTGTCCGTCCCTATCTCGCGTTGGTGGATGATGCTCTTCTTGTCCACGTGGAGTACCTCGATGGGATCCTCAATGGTGATGATGTTGAGTTCTTCGGTGGAATTGATGTAGTCGATGATGGCCGCCAGGGTGGTGGTCTTGCCGGATCCCGCCGGCCCGGTCACCAATATGAGGCCCCTCCTCTCCTTGGCCAGCCTCTTGAGCACCGGAGGAAGGCCCAGCTCTTCGAAGGATGGTATCGCCGTGGTCAGGACCCTGCGGATGGCGATGCCGACGGTCCCCCTCTGCTTGAATATGTTCGCCCTGAACCTGCCCAGGCCGGCAATGCTGTAGGCGAAGTCCACCTCGTTGCGCTCGGCGAACTTCTTGGCCTGCTTTTCGTTCATCAGGGCGTAAGCGGCCTCCACCGTGTCGGTGGGGGTCATGCGGGGGAAATCCCCCTTCACCAGGCGCCCGTCGATGCGGAAATAGGGAGGGCTTCCCGCCTTGATGTGCAGATCCGAAGCCCGATTCTCCACCATGTACTGGAGGAGCACCTGTATGTCCATCCCCAAGACCTCCTTATGAACACTTTCCGCGACCCGGCCGACCGATGTCCGCGCAATCGCCCTTTTCCGCCGGCCTTTCGAGGCGTCCATGAACCACGCGCTTCCCTTGCTCTACCGCGAGAGCCATCTTTTTCCCGGGGCAGGGCAACGGCAAATCCGTACGGTCCCCACCCGTTTAGTGGACCTCGGGCCACCTCGCGGCCGCCACCTGCATTCCAACTTCTCCGCGGGGACCATGGTCTCCACTGGGCGGCGCCGTGCAGATCCGTACGGCCCGACCAGAATCCAGCGGTGACGGGCACCTGCACGGCCACTACCTATATATATCGTTGGGCGCGGGCTTTCCTTTACGGGAGTCGGAAGGCTTTCCCGGAGATGAAAAGTTCAAGGGATAGGGCACGTAGAGGCTGGTCAAATACCAGCTTAAGGATGGCGCCGCTAACGGTGACAAAAAGGTCAAGGGATAGGTCATGTAGAGGCTGGGGCAGGGTCCGGTGAATGACTATCAGGTGGAAGGATTGAGCGGGAGGCCTCAATTCGTGCGGGATCGGCAGCAAGCCACGCCGCCGGGATGCAGGTCAGGGGAAAAGGCCCCGGACGGGCCTGGGTCCCGATCCAACGGGGTGTTCCTGCCACTAAGAGCTTGGAGGCCATAGGGAAAGCTACGGGTCTTCCCGGGAAAAGGCACAGTGGACCCTCGTTATGCCCACCTCGAGGAATATCCCGACCCGCCCGGGAGACGTCTCAGGCCAGGCTCCAGTAAGGGGAAAGGGCGCTCTTGGCAGCCTCCACCACGTCAAGGCCCCTCTCCGTGTTCAAGGCCTGGTGGGATGACACCTCTTCCTGGAGGTCCAGCTCCACCCCGGCCAGCGCGGAGACCGTGGCGGCCACCGAGGCGGCGAGGCCCATCAGGTTATACCCGCCCTCCAGCGCCACGATTATCCGTCCCCCGCATAGCTCCTCCGCCAGGCCCACCAGCCTTTCCGCCATCTCCCGGTAAGTCCCACTGGAGAGCAGCATGGAGCAGAGCGGGTCGCTGAAGTGGCCGTCATAACCCGCCGAGACCAGTATCAGGTCAGGACGATACTGCCTCGCCACCGGGATTATCACCTCGTCGAAAGCCTTGAGATAGGCCTTCTCGCCCGTGCCGGCCGGGAAGGGGAAATTGACCGTGAACCCCTCGCCGTCCCCGGTCCCCACCTCCGTGACGAAGCCACTACCCGGGTAATGGGGATACTGGTGGGTGGAGACGTAGAGGACCTCCCGCTCCGCGTAGAAAACATCCTGTATACCGTTGCCGTGATGGGCGTCCCAGTCCACTATCAACACCCTCTCCATGCCCTTCCGCCTCAAGGCGAAGCGGGCGGTGATGGCGTTGTTGTTGAAAAGGCAGAAACCCATGCCCCGGGTGGCGGTGGCGTGATGTCCCGGGGGACGGGCCAGGAGGAAGGCGTTGTCCAGCTCCCCCGACGTGATCCTCTCCAGGGCATCCAGGCCGGCCCCGGCGGAGCGCAGGGCGGCATCGTAGGAACGGGGACTCACCGGCGTGTCCATGTCCAGGTACCCACCCCCGGATTCCGCCATCTTCCTCACCTTTTCGATGTAAGACGACGGGTGGACCAGCTCGATCTCCTCCACCTTGGCATCCCGGGGGGACCTTATCTCCACCTGGCCGGCGAGGCCGGTCTTCTCCAGCATCTTCATGGCCGCTTCCAGGCGTTCAGCCCTCTCGGGATGTCCGATGCCGGTGTCGTGCTCGAGGTAAAGTGGATCGTAATACACCGCCGTCCTGCGCATTTCTACCCCCTTCCACGGAGATGGGACGCCGATAAAGGCCGGCCTTCGCCCAGCCGGTTAGCCTTCACTGCCGTACTTGCACGGATGCATGAAATGCCCGCGGCGCAGGTGACCCAAGAGGTTTATCCGCGATCACCTGGTCACGCGGACCGCTCCACAGAAGTCACGCCTGGC
>JBBFMI010000247.1:0-3106 GCA_037478635.1 Candidatus Geothermincolales bacterium
GGGATTGGACGTGGAAGAGCGGGGACTTATCGACCTGGCCAGGGTAACCGCTGGCCGTGCTTACGCGCCTTATTCCGGAATACGGGTGGGGGCGGCCCTGGAGGCGGAGGACGGTAGGGTCTTCACCGGTTGCAATGTCGAGAACGCGTCCTACGGATTGACCGTGTGCGCCGAGCGGGCGGCTGTCTTCGCGGCGGTGGCAAGCGGCGCCAGGGCCTTCCGCAGGATGGCCATCTACTCCAGCGCCCGGGAGGTCCTGTATCCTTGTGGGGCTTGCCTTCAAGTGATGTCCGAGTTCTGTCGAGAACTTGATATCATCCTGGCCGGTGGAGAGAAGGGGCCACTTCGCCTCAAGCTCACGTCCCTTTTGCCCCATCCAACCCGCTTGCCGTGATGGGATTGGTGCTCGTAGGGGTCATGCGCGAGGCATATTGTGGTTTAGCGGGAAGCGGAGTCGAGGAAAGGAGGACCATGGAGGGAGAAGAGGGATTCAAATCGGGATTCGCGGGGATAGTGGGTCGCCCGAACGTGGGCAAGTCGACCCTCATCAACAACCTGGTCCATAAGAAGCTGGCCATCACGTCCGATAAACCCCAGACGACCAGGAACAAGATCCGGTGCATTCTGACCAGGGAAGACGCCCAGATAATCTTCGTGGACACCCCCGGGTTCCACAAGCCCCGGGATGCCCTGGGGGAGAGGCTTAACAAGGCGGTGAGGGAGACCCTTAACGAGGTTGACGTGGTGGTGTTCATGCTGGACGGCACCCAGACCATAGGCAAGGGTGACCTCTTCATCGCCGGCGAGCTGTCGCAGCTAAAGACCCCAGTCATAGCGGTGGTCAACAAGATTGACCGCTTGGAACCGGACCGCTTGGAGGCCCAGATAGAGGTGGTTCGCAACCTGGGCGATTACGTGGACATCATCCCCCTTTCCGCCAAAACGGGGGAGAACGTCCATGCCCTAATAGAGAAGATAGTCGAGATACTGCCCCCAGGACCGAAGTATTATCCCGATGACATGGTCACCGATCAGCCCCTTCCCTTCGTGGTGGCGGAGCTGATCAGGGAGAAGGTCCTCATGCTGACCCGGGAAGAGGTGCCCCACAGCGTGGCGGTGGTGGTGGAGGAGATAGAGAAAAGGGAAGACAGGGACCTGGTGGACATAGAGGCTACCATATACGTGGAGAGGGATTCCCAGAAGGGTATCATCATCGGCAAGGGCGGGCGCATGCTCAAGGAGATCGGAACCCTTGCCCGCGAGGAGATCGAGGCCCTGCTGGGAGAGCAGGTCTTCCTCCACCTGATGGTGAAGGTGGAGAAGGATTGGTCCAAACATCCCCACCTGGTGAAGAGGATGGGTTATTGATGTTTGACTCTCGGGTGGCCAGGTACAGGCGGTTCTCCTAACCATCCCGCATGGCGGGGGCGGAGGCCTTTACAGGGATCTGAGAGGTTAAGGAAAAAGATGGAAGAGAGGACGAGGGTCCTGGCGGAGAGCTTGAAATCCCTTCTCAAGGAGGGCAGGGTGGGTCCCGCGCTGGCCCTGCTGGACGGACTCCATCCTTCCGACGCCGCCGATGTCCTCGAGACCCTGAGTCCGGAGGAGAGGCTTCGGGTCTTCGGGATATGGGATGCGGAGGAATCCTCCGAGGTCCTGCAGGAGATGGCGGACGAGGAACAGTTGGAGGTGGTCCAGGGACTGGCCAGGAACCTGGCGGCGCGCATCGTGGAAAGCATGAAGCCCGACGACGCCGTCGACCTTCTGGGTCAACTGCCCGAGCGGGTTACCGGGGATATCCTGGCCAGGCTCGATCCCGCCGTGGCGGGAAAGCTGGAGAAGCTGCTGACCCACGGGCGGGATACGGCGGGCGGGCTAATGACCCCGGAGGCCATGCGCCTGAGCGATGAGCTCACCGTGGGGGAGGTACTGGAAGAGCTCAGGCGGGTGTCCGAAGACGTGGAGCTCATCTATTACGTGTACTTCCAGGACCGGGATCAGCGCCTTACCGGCGTGTGTTCCCTCCGGGAACTGATCCTGGCGGAGCCCGAGACCCCGGTGAGGGAGATAATGCATACCAACCTCATCACCGTGGGCCCGGACGAGAGCAGGGATAGGGTGGCCGCCCTCATAGACCGTTACGACCTCCTGTCGTTGCCCGTGGTGGACAGGGAGGGCCGGTTGCTGGGCATCATCACCGTGGACGACGTGATGGAGGTGGTGGAGGAGGAGGCCAGGGAAGACGTCATGAGCCTGGCGGGGACGGTTCCCGAGGAGGGGGAGGACGTAAGCCTCCCCTCCCTCCTTTCCATGCGCGTCCCCTGGCTGATAGGGACTTTCCTGGTAGAGGCCTTGCTGGTGGCGGCCATTCTCCACTGGGGATCCGGGCTCTTGCGGGACCGGGTGGCCCTGGTGTTCTTCATACCGGTGGTCCTGATAATGGGAAGCACCCTATCCCTGCAGGGCACCGCCCGCATCCTGGTGGAGATCAGGGAGGGCCGCGGACGGGGGAGTTGGCTGCGCCGCAGGGTGGCCAGGGAGGCGGTCCTGGGGGCCATGTTCGGCACGATTGCCGGCATTGTCATCTTCATGCTGGCCCGGACCCTGGGGGAAGATTCCCGGTTGGGGATGGCGGTTTCCCTTTCGGTGGGCCTTACCTGTGTGTTAGCCTCCTTTTCCGGTGCCCTTCTGCCGGCTGCCCTGAAGGCCCTGGGCAGGGAGCCCGCCAGGGCCTCTGAACCGCTCCTGGCCACGGTACTGGACGTGGTGGGGGTGTTGGTCTACCTGGCGCTGGGCTACCTCTTCCTTGCCTGATAGGTCCCAAGCCCGGGGATTGCGTTCGCGGATATCGGAATAGTCCCTGAAGAGCATCAGACGAATCGGTTTTCGGTCATCGGGATGGAGGGTCGAGGTCATGGGGCTCTCCGGCGACGAGGTGAAGGAACTTTTCCCCACGCCGAGACACCTTGCGCTGGTCCTGGAAGCCACCCTTCTCCGCCCGGAGGCGACGGAGAGGGAATATATTCAGTTCCTCCGGGAATGTGCTGACATGGGATTCCGCTGTGCCGTGGTCCCGCTATATTACCTCCCCATGGCCAGGCAGGAG
>JBBFMI010000248.1:0-3093 GCA_037478635.1 Candidatus Geothermincolales bacterium
GCGGCTTCGCGGATTCAGCAGCTTGATGTCAGGAGAGGAAGGCTAGATTTATGGACACAAATTCCTTGACGCTATCTCATCTCATGGCCTGTGGGTAAATCACTTGTTCATCCTTGGATACAAGTTCACGGGTAAGGTCTTCGTCACCGTGCATCACCATCCGATATCAGTCCATCTCGACCGGGCTTTGCGACCGCGTCAAGCCTCAAGGGCCTCAAGTCCGCTAAAATTGGGGTGAGGCGACAAGGCCCGAACTTGATCAACCAGGGACGGGGGCCGAGCGAAGAACTCGGGGATCGACACGGCAAAGAGCGATACAGCACCCCGCCGGTTAGAGAACCGTGAAAAAAGGAGGGGGGAGATGGAAAGTCCCAAGAGGGTGGTGGTCATCGGTGGAGTGGCCGGCGGCGCCACGGCGGCATCCCGACTCCGGAGGTGCTGCCCGGAGGCGGAGATCGAGATCTACGACCAGGATGAGTTCATCTCGTATGCCGGTTGTGGACTTCCCTATTTCATAGGTGGTTTCAGTCCCAACTGGCGGAAACTGCTGGCCCGGGTGCCGGACGAGTTCGAGAGCAAGCAGAACATCCGCGTCTTCCTCCGGCACCGGGTGAACTCGATAGATCCCGAGAAGAAGACGGTCAGGGTCGCGGACCTGGAGGGGGTCAGCGAGTTCCACCGGGAATACGACGTCCTGATCGTCGCCACCGGGGCCTCTCCGGTCATCCCGCCGCTGGAGGGAATGGACCTGCAGGGCATCTATCCCCTGCGAACCCTCACCCACGCCCTGGAGATAAAGTCCTTCATAGACCGCCATGCCCCGCTGAGAGTGGTGGTGATGGGCGCGGGCGCCATAGGGCTCGAGATGTGCGAGGCCTTCCACCGCCTGGGCATGGAGGTTCACCTGGTAGACGTGGCGGACAGGGTCCTTCCCGCCGTGGACCCGGACATATCCTCAAGAATCGCCGGCCACCTGGAGGGCCACGGGGTCAAACTGCACCTGTCCACCAGGGTGGAGGGCTTCCTGGGTGCCCGGGGACACGTGTCTGCCGTGTCCACCACCGAGGGAGTCCTGCCGGCGGACTTGGTCCTGGTGAGCGTGGGCATAAGGCCCGCCAGCGACCTGGCCCGAAGGGCCGGCCTGGAACTGGGGGTGAAAGACGCCATCCGGGTAGACGAGGCTATGCGCACCAGCCACCCGGACATACTGGCCTGTGGCGACTGCGCCACCACCCGCCACCTCATCACCGGAGAGGAGACCTGGATCCCCCTGGGATCAACCGCCCGAAAACAGGGCCGGGTGGCGGCGGAGACGGCCGCGGGGAACCAGGCCTCCTTCCCGGGAGTGCAGGGGACGTTCATCCTCAAGGTGCTGGACCTCTCGGTGGGCAAGACCGGCCTGTCCCTCGAGGAGGCGAGAAGCGCCGGCTTTGACGCAGATGAGCTGGCCCTGGAGGATTCCTCCCTGCCCGGCTACTACAAGGGCGGCGGGAGAATATATATGAAGGTCGTGGTGGAGAGGAGCAAGGGAAGGGTCCTGGGAGCCCAGGTGGTGGGAGACCATCCCGCCCAGGTGGACAAACGGTTGGACATCATGGTCACCGCGGTAAGGGCGGGGCTTACCGCTTCCGACCTCTCTTCCCTGGATCTTGCCTACGCCCCGCCGTTCAGCCATCCCCTGGACCTGCCGGTGGTGGCCGGGAACCTGGCCGAGGCTCGCATCCTGGGCAAGGAATGCCGCTGTAACCCGGAGGGGCTCGAGGACTGAACCCCGGTCAAGCGGCCGGCAAGCAGTCATCGGTCCGCCACGATCCGCGAAGAAGGGGTCAATCGCTCAAACGGCCTTCACGATGGTCCGCCGTTTCCAGGCCAGAAAAGGGCAGGGCATTTCCGAAGACCTCTCTCGCTAAAAGGCCGGGAAAGGCGAGATCTTGGTCCCGGAAAGGGGCCCTTCCGTGAAGGATAGGTGATATCCAGCGGCCACGGCCATAACCCTACATGGCCTTCGCCCTACAAGGGCGGTTCTTGACTCCTGGCACCTAAGACACGCAGCCTAACCAAACCGGGCGATCGTGAACCCGTGGTGGAATCGAGCATCGGCCTCTGGGGGCCTTGAGTACAGTTATTAAATCGAACGTCACCCTTTGGGGGCTTTGAGTGCAGTTATAATATTTGTACTTATCCAAAGGCCCTGTCCTTTGCCTTTTCGTCAACGATCGGATAAACCGGAAGGCCTTCCGGTCCCAGTGGGGATAAAGCGGCGACAGCACGTTTTTGGGGGTATCTCGGGGCAATGAGGCAACGACTTATCCGGGAGGTCGCCTCGTCAGTGGTCTCCGCCGGGGGGGAGCGCAGCATCCTGGAAGGGCTGCTCCGCTCCATGGTCCGGGGCACGGAGGCCGCGGGCGGCGCGCTCTTCACCAGCGATGCCGATGAAGGAAAGCTCAGGCCCATCATCTCCTCCGGCATTCCCTTGAACCTCCTGGATCCAGCCCAGCTCCTCCAGCCTCAGGTCATGGACCAGGTACTCCAAGGAAAAACCATATACATATGGGAAACCAGGAGCGACCCCCGGATAAAAAGCGAAAAGGTGAAGGAGGTTGCGACCTCGGTCCTGTTCCTCCCCTTGAGAGCCAACAGCGGGAACCGGGGCCTCATACTCCTGACCTATCGGGGCAAGAGGACCTTCAGCGCCGAAGACCTGGATTTTCTGGATGCCCTGGCGGAACTGGGGGGAAACATCCTGGAGAGGGCCGCCCAGGAGGCGCGCCTGCTCCGGGAGGCGAGAGAGGCCCAGAAGGACCTGGACAGGATAAGGCAGGAGAGGAGGCAGTTCCTGGACTTTCTTTCCACCGTCGCCCATGACCTCAAGTCACCCCTGGCCGCGGAGCAGTTCTTCCTCAAGATGCTCCTGCGCAAGGCCTCCGACCGACTGGAGCCCAAGCTGGTGGACGGCATAAAGAGGAGCATCCGCCGGCTGGACATGATGATGGACATGATCACCTCGCTGCTGGACTTGTCACGGCTGGAGAGCGGCCAGGTGCTGGAGGAGTTCAGACCGGTCTGGTTGGAAGAAGTCCTGGGGGCGGCGCT
>JBBFMI010000249.1:0-3001 GCA_037478635.1 Candidatus Geothermincolales bacterium
CCCCGGTGCCGGCCGAGGAGGTCCCGTCCGGACCATCCAGGACCTCCGTGAGGACCCTGATCTGTCCGGAATGTTATGCGGAGAACCCCGTGTTCAACCGGTTCTGTCACGAGTGCGGCAATCCCCTGCCATCTCTCCCGGTTGGACCTCCCGCTCCCGGGGTCCAGGAGAGCGTCAAAGCGGACGTCCGTCAAAAGACCATGGTCATCCCCACCCCGCCCCAACCGACATACGAAGAGGCTGGGGCTCCCGAGCCGGAACACGCCCGGGAAAAGGAAAGGGGCGGTTGGCCGTCGTCCTTCGGACCAGCCGATCTCCTCTGCGCCCTGGCCCTGGTGGCCGGGGCTCTCGCCCTGACCCCCGTGTTCCGCTGGAAGAAGGGATTGGAGTTCGGCATCTTCTCCCATCAGGGCTCGTTTCTTCCCGGAAGCACCGGCCTTTTCGGTGGCACCAGGGCCCTGGGAGGGCCGGGCATCCTGCCCTATCGGGGTTGGGAGTTCCTCACGGCGGGCTTCGTGATCGCCTTGGCCCTGGGGCTCGCCTTCACGTTCATGTTGTTGAGGGTGGGGAGGGGGCCCATGTACCTCATCTCCGGGTGCGTCGCCCTTTTCCCCTTCGTTTACGTCCTGTTCCAGGGGATCCTTCCCCTCCGACAGCACGGGATAAGCATAAGCCGCTCCATAGGCATCGGCCAGGTCTTGTTCGGCGGGGAGGGGAACGCGGGGGCGGGGCCGGCCCTGTGGGTCTCAGTGGGAGCGGGGGTACTCCTGGTGTTGGCGGGGTTCGTGGCCCCTCCGCGGGGGTGGGGCAGGCTCTTCACCTTCTTGGTATTCGCCCCTTTGGTGGTCCTCGCGGCCTTCTTCTGCGCCGCTTGCTATAACTGGAACCTGTTCATCGCCGGGAAAGGGGGAGCGGGGCTTGTCGCCGCCCTTGCCCCCACCGTGTCGGTCGTGGCGCCTGTTTGTCGAAGGGGATGGAGATGAGAGCCGGTGCGGGCGTGGGCGATGGACCTTCAGGGCGCTTCCGGCCAGGGCGCTCCAGGGAGCGTGTCCGCCGGACGGGCCCGCTGACCGGCAGGTTTAAGGCGGCGGCACTCGTGACGGCGCTTCTTGGGCTGATCGCCATCTCGGGAGGCTGCCTGCACAGGGAGTCCGGGGAATTTAAAGTGGGCGAGGCCTCCAGGGAACGGATATCCCGCTTCGTGTCGGCCACCGGGGTGCTGGAGCCGGCCGACCCGGTTTACGTGTTCTCCCCCGTGGATGCCACCATCGCCTCCCTCGAGGTGGAGGACGGGGATTTCGTCGAGGCCGGGAGGATACTAGCCCGTCTCGACGAGGAGAAGCTCAGGGAAGCTCTGGCCTCGGCGAGGGCGAGGTACCTCGCGGCGGGCTCCCTTGGGGACGCGATTGCGGCTCAATACCGCCTGGCGGGAGCGATCGGGCAGGGACTGGAGAGTATATCCGGGTATTTCGTTCAGCTGGCCAGGGAGATGGGATCAGTGGCCAGGACGGTGGCGGAGGCGGTGCCCTTGCTCGTGTCCTATCTACCGCCCGAGGCCAGGGAGGAAGCCCGCTTGGTATATGAGAATCTGAGGAGGGAATTGGACGAGCTCGCGAACATCGACTTGCCTCGGGCGTCGATCCAGGTTCCCGGACTGCCCTCGTCGGTGAGCGGGGCCTCTTCGGCCAGCAAGGAAGCGGCTGGATATGAGCTGAAGAGGTTGAGCGATGCCCTGCGGAAACCCTACCTATCCTCCCCGGTGGCCGGGCACGTGGTCTTCCTGCAGCCGTCGGCGGGCCTGCCCTCCCAGCTCCTGGGTAGCCTCGGCAGCCTGGGAGGCATTGCCTCGATGCTCTCCTCCTTCGCGGGTTTTGCCGGCGTCGACCTCGAGGGCCTTTTTGAGGGAACGGGGGGAGGAGAGCTCCGCGAGGGGAGCAAGGTGGCGGCCGGGAGCCCGGTTTTCCAAGTGGTGGACCTCCGGGAGATGCGGGTTAAGGTGCAGGTGGAGGAGGCGGATGCCCTCCTGGTGAGGAAGGGGCAGGAGGTCAGGGTATACCTGGACGCCCTTCCGGGGAAGACCTTCACCGGCAGGGTGGAATCGGTGGGGGTGAAGGCGGAGAAGGGGAGCAGCGGAAACACGGTTTTCCCCGTCTACGTCCGCCTGGATAGGACGGAGGAGGACCTGCGGATAGGCCTGAACGCTACCGTGGACCTCCAGGTGGAAAGCAGGGAACAGGCGGTAGTTATCCCTTTGAGCGCGGTGGTGGAGTCCGACGGGAGGAGTTTCGTCTACGTGGTCTCGGAAGGAAAAGCCGTGCTCAGGGAAGTGGTCCTGGGAATCAGGGAGAAGGAGATGGTGGAGGTGATCTCCGGACTCGAGGAAGGAGAGCTCGTGGTGGTGGAGGACGTGCGCAGGGTCAAGGAAGGAATGAGGGTACGGTGACGGTCTGCAGCTCGGTTAGATGTCAGGGGTTGATTTCGCCCGACTGATCCGGGAATACGCCGATTCCCGGGGGAAAGGCGGTAGGCTGGCTCACCTTTCGGTCCTTCCGGAAAGGAAGGCCTCCTTGGTAGGGTTCCCCCCTTTTCTGGACCCCGGGGTGGTGGAGGCCCTCGAGTCGCTGGGCATCAGGGGCCTGTATCCCCATCAGGAGAGGGCATTGAGCCTGGCGGTGGAGGGGCGCCATCTGATTGTGGCAACCGGCACGGCCAGCGGAAAAAGCCTATGCTACCAGGCCCCCGCCCTACAGCTCATGGCCGAGGACCCTTCGTCCCGGTTCCTCTTCCTCTATCCCACCAAGGCGCTGGCCCAGGACCAGCTCCGGTCCCTGCGGGAGCTCACCGGAGCCAGGGAGACATGTGCCACCTACGACGGCGATACCCCTTCTGACCTCAGGTCCTGGATCAGGAGGGAGGCGAGGATAGTGCTCTCCAATCCCGACATGCTCCACTACGGGATCCTTCCCAACCACAGGCTGTGGGGAGGCTTTTTTCGCTGTCT
>JBBFMI010000250.1:0-2990 GCA_037478635.1 Candidatus Geothermincolales bacterium
GGATTTATCGGGCGGCACCTCTACCTCTCCCCTCAGGGGTCCCCGGGGTTCCACGTAAGCCTCCATCCTCACCTCCAAAACTCCTCTGCCGCGCGCCAACCTGATGCTCGGCTACCCTTTTCCCCGCGTCAATCGACTTCCACCGCCCGGGACAGCCCGGCCCTGAACCCCTTGTCGCGCAGGGCCCGCAGGGCCTCCCGCGCCTCCCCTTCCCCCCGCACCGACAGGCGGAGCAGGCCGGCACCGCTTTCCAACGGATGGATCAACTCCAGGTCCTCGATGTTTATCCCCCTCTCCCCCATCGCCATGGTCACCGCGCTTATGGCCCCGGGGCGGTTCTCCACCGCCACCGTGAGGTGATATAGTTCCTCCGCCTGCCCCTTGAGGGCGGGCACCAGCTGGGACCTGCCCCCGCTCGCCCTCTCCATGAAGGAGAGCAGTTCCCCCTCCTCTTCACGGGCCAGATACTCCCTCACCCGGGTGAGCATCTCCAGGAACGAGTCCAGGGTGGAGAGCACCGCTTCCCGGTTCTCCGCCAGTATGTCCAACCACAGGCGTGGGTCGGAAGCCGCTATCCGGGTCACGTCCCGGAAACCGCCCGCTGCGAGCTTCAACAGGGGATATTCCTCCGCCTTGTCCAGCGCCAGGTTCATCAGGCCCATGGCGATGAGGTGGGGAAGGTGGCTTATCACCGCCACCGCCCGGTCGTGCTGGCGGGGGTCCATGGCCAGAACCCGGGCCCCCAGGGCAGAGACGAAGGCATGCAGGAAGGAGAAAGCGTCGGCCGGACAATCGGAAGAGGGGGTTAGCACGTAGTAAGCGTCCTCGAACAGGTCGGGGTCGGCGAACTCCACCCCGCGGCGCTCCGAGCCCGCCATGGGGTGGCCGCCGATGAAACATCGCCCCGGGGGAAAGCGCCCCACCGCCCTCTTCACCACCGGCTCCTTGACCGACCCCACGTCGGTCACCAGGGCACCCTCCCGAAGGTGAGGCGCCAGTGCTTCCAACACCGCGGGGATTGACCTTACGGGCACCGCCACGAAGATGAGCTGGCAGGTCCCAGCCAGCTCCGGCAGGGAAGCCAGGCCGGTTACGGCCCCCAGGCGCTCGGCCGCCCCGGCCATCCCGGGATCGGCGTCGTATCCCAGGACCTCGTTCGCCAACGACCTCTTCCTTATGGCCAGGCCCAGGGAGCCCCCGATGAGGCCGGTGCCCACCACCCCCACCCTTTCCACCAATGGACCCTTCCCCCGCATCCGGGCAAAGCCGGTTTTATCCACCTACGCTCCTTTCTCCTAGAGCCTCAAGCCCTTCGCAGCGCTTCCCAGGCCTTGAGGTCCTCCATCATCTCCTTGAACTCCTCGGGCGTCAGGGACTGGGCGCCGTCGCAGAGGGCCTGCTGGGGACGGGGATGGACCTCCACCATGACGCCATCCGCTCCCGCCGCCAGGGCCGCCCGGGCCAGGGGAGGCACCAGCTCCCGGACGCCAGTGGCGTGGCTCGGGTCCACGATAACCGGGAGGTGGGAATTCCTCTTCACCACCGGCACCGAGGATATGTCCAGGGTGTTCCTGGTGCCGGTCTCGAAGGTCTTTATGCCCCTCTCGCATAGGATGACCTTCCGGTTTCCCTCCCTGAGTATGTACTCGGCCGCCAGCAACCACTCCTCTACCGTGGCGCTCATCCCCCGCTTGAGGAGCACCGGTTTATCCTGCCTTCCCAGCTCTTTCAGCATCAGGAAGTTCTGCATGTTGCGGGCTCCCACCTGCAGAACGTCCGCGTAGCGGTATACGAGCTCGATATCCCGCACGTCGAGTACCTCGGTCACCACCGGGAGGCCGGTCTCCTCCCGCGCCAGCGCGAGCATGCGGAGACCCTCTTCCCCCAGGCCCTGGAAGCTGTAAGGAGAGGTCCGGGGCTTGAAGGCCCCGCCCCGGAACAGCTTGGCTCCCGCCTCCTTGACCAGGCGGGCGGTCTCAACCACCTGCTCCTCGCTCTCCACCGAGCAGGGCCCCGCTATGACCACGAATTCCCTGCCGATCTCGGCATTTCCCACCCGGATGACCGTGGGCTCGGGCCCGAACTCCCGGCTGACCAGCTTGTAAGGCTTCATGATGGGGACAACCCGCTCCACCATGGGGTTGGCCTGGAAGGGAAGCTCCAGGACTTTCTCGTCGTCGCCGATGACCCCGATCACGGTGTGGTACTGGCCCTTGGAGACGTGGGCTTCCAAGCCCACCTGCTCGATCATCTTCACCACGGCCTGTACGTCCTCCTCGGTGGCCCCCATCTTCATTACGATGACCATTTCCACCCCTCCTCTCTCGCTATAGGTCGCTGACCTGGCCTGTCGGGCGTTACCATCTCCCATAAAATTCAGGAGTTCGAGCGTCCGCTCGAACTCCCCCTTTCTTTCCTATTCGGTTGTGAGGCGCTGCCATCCGTTCTACTCGGGGAGGTCCGTCCTCAACTGGCGCGCCCCCTCGAGATAGGGGTGCCGCAGCTCGTGCGGTTGTTTTCGGGTGTAGAAGTGCATGAGCACCCGCACGCAGCGCTCAGGCGCCCCTTCCACCGCTATCTCCCGAGCACAGAGCAGGGGCACGTGGGTTAGGCCTATGTGCCGGGCCGCCGCGGCGGGAAACTCCGCCGTCAGGTCATCGGTGGCGGTGAAGATGATATCCACGATGTCTTCGGGTTTTATGTCATTCCGCACCATCATCTCCCGGAGGAGGGTAGCCGTCTTCTCGGTGATCTCCTCCTTGCTGTTCTCCCGGCAGAGGATGGCCCCTCTCAACGCCCTCAGCTGCATGTCTCCTCCTTTTGGGGATATAGTTTAGCATAACGCAGATGGCTTATCCCCCGGTTTTTAGCGGATCCCGCGGAAGCGTCACGGTGGTCACGGTGGCCCCTGTTCCCCGGGCAAGGCCCTGTCCTCCTCGGGGCGCCCCTCACCGGGCTCCTCCGAGGGCTCTTCCCTCCAGGTGAGCAAG
>JBBFMI010000251.1:0-2984 GCA_037478635.1 Candidatus Geothermincolales bacterium
GTGGACTCCGCTAACCTCAACGTCATGGAGAGGATAAGGGGCGGGGGCCAGGATGTCCACCTGAGGATGGAAGATAGTTCGTCACGCTGGGATGTGAGCGCCACCTCCCCCGAGCCCTTTGTTCTGGCGATCTCGCAGAACTTCATGAAGGGTTGGAAAGCGTATATCGACGGGAACGAGGTTTCTCCTTTCTCCGTGAACGGGGTACTCACGGGGGTGGCGGTGCCCGAGGGCGGACACCGGGTGATATTGGAATATGAACCTCCGGGCTTGAAGGCGGGCACTCTGATCAGCCTGGTGGCCTTGCTCTTCCTTTCCTCCCTGACCTGCTTGGTATACATTTATTCGAGGCGCAACGGAAAAAGGGACGGTGAACGGCCTTGAGAGGCGAGAGCATAAGCGCGTTCTTCCCCTGTTACAACGACCAGGAGACCATCGCCCAGGTGGTGGAGAAAGCCCTGAACGTGCTGGGAGAGCTCACCGATGACTACGAGGTCATAGTGGTGGACGACGGGAGCACCGATGAGAGCCCGCGGATCGTGGACGAACTCGCGTCTCGCTATCCCCAGGTAAAGGTGGTACACCACGGGCGGAACCGCGGGTACGGCGCGGCGATCAGGACGGGCATCGCCCAGTCCGGCAAGGAGTGGATCTTCTACACCGACGGCGATGGCCAGTACGACGTCGAGCAGTTGAGGCTGCTATACGAGCGGAGGGACGGGGCCGACGTGGTGAACGGATACAAGGTATGCCGTAATGACCCTTGGTACCGTAAATTCTTGGGAAGCGCGTACAACCTGGCGGTGAGGACACTTTTCCGGTTGCCCATCCGCGACGTGGACTGTGATTTCCGACTTCTTAGGGGAGACATAGCCCGTTCCCTGCAACTGCGGTCCTCGGGCGGGGCCATATGCGTGGAGATGATCAGGGCCCTGAAGGAGGCGGGTTGCCGTTTCGAGGAGGTACCCGTCGTCCACCTGCCACGCCAGGCTGGCCGTTCCCAGTTCTTCAGGCCAAGACACCTGGCTATCATGGCATGGGAGCTGATAAAGGTGTCCCTCCGGCCCTCCCGCCATAGACCCGGCGGATCCGGCAAGGCGTCCCAGGGAACCGGGGGAGAAACGGTGGCTCCTCCACCCTGGAAGGGGTCCTGAGACGATGCCGAGCGACTCGTGTCGGACCGCTTCCCGCTATCCATCACGAGGTTGTTGCCACGACATTCACGACCACGATACCGGGTTAAAGGTAATCACCCGGAGACAGCCCTTCCTGAATCTTCCGGCGAAGAGCACCTTACCGGGAGGTGAAGATGGGCTGTCCCGTTGAAGGATTCCATCCCGTCGTGGAGAAAGAACCGATATGGTCCGGTGACGTCTAAACATAATGGGTTGGCGAACCGGGACAGTGAAGTCCTCAGAAAACCGCTCGTTTTTATATAATTTGGAAGACGAGGACAATCCCGGTCGAAACGAGACGGAGGGTCGGGGACATGGAATTCTACCGGGGGAAAAGGGTGCTGGTCACCGGGGGGCTCGGCTTCATAGGAAGCAACCTGGTGAGGAAACTGGTGAAGGCGGGAGCCTCGGTGACCGTGGTGGACGCTGCTTTTCCCGACCAGGGGGCCAACCTGTTTAACCTGAAGGGCGTGCTGGAAGACATCGTCCTGGTCATAGCGGATATAGGCAACCTGGATGAGGTTTCCAATTATCTCGTGGACCAGGAGGTCATCTTCAACCTGGCCTCCTCCACCAGCCACGTCGGCTCCATGCAGGACCCCGTGAAGGACCTGGAGAGGAACTGCCTGAGCCACCTCCGCTTCCTGGGAGCCATCCGGGAGCTCAGCCCGGGAGCCAGGATAGTCTACACCGGTTCCAGGAGCCAGTACGGCAATCCCCTGTATCAACCGGTGGACGAGGACCACCCGACTCGGCCAGTGGACATAAACGGGATCCATAAATGCGCCGTGGAGGAATACCACCGCCTGTACCACAGGCTCTCGCACATCCGTTATACTTCCCTGCGCCTGACCAACGTGTTCGGCCCTCGGCACCAGATGTTGCACGACGGTCACGGGTTCCTCAACTGGTTCATAAGAAAGGCCCTGTCCGGCGAGGACCTGCAGGTCTTCGGCGACGGGCGCCAGGAAAGGGATTTCCTATACGTGGAAGACGCGGTGGACGCCATCCTGCTTGCCGGAGCGTCCACGGAATGCGAGGGGCGGGTGTTCAACGTGTCCTCGGAGGTGCCGATCTCGGTGGCCGAGGCGGCGAGGGCAGTGGCGGAGATGTCAGGCGTGAGATGGAAGTGCGTTCCCTATCCCAAGGAAAGACTTTCCATCGAGCCGGGGAGCGTGAGGATCTCCTCGAGGAGGTTCAGGGAGACGACCGGCTGGTCTCCCTCCCATTCCTTCCTGGAAGGCCTGGAGAAGACCATCGACTTCTATCGCCGCCACGGACATCGCTATTTCCATCCATCGAAGGGAAGGGTCTCGCTGAAAAGGGACATGGCTTGATGCGTTTCCTGCGGCTATCCTATAGTGGAGATCCCGGTACCGACCTCATACCGTATGCGAGGTACATCTCGTGAAGTGCATCCCGGTTCTTCGCGGCGCACGGCAAAGGGGGTCCGCATGGAGAGGGCAGGGTTCATACCCTTCCTGGATTTGACCAGGCAGGCAAGAGAGCTGCAAGCCGAATTGAAGGAAGCATTTTCCAGGATACTTGCCAGCGGCTCGTACATCCTGGGCGAAGAGGTGGAAGCCTTCGAGAGGGAGTTCGCGGCCTATTGCGGCGCGGCCTGGGGGATCGGGGTTGCCTCGGGGACCGACGCCCTGACCCTCACCCTCAGGGCGCTCGGGGTCGGGCCGGGAAAGGAAGTGGTCCTACCCGCTTTTTCCGCTCCCCCCACCGCGGTAGCCGTGGCCCTGACCGGCGCCAGGCCCGTCTTCGCCGACGTGGACCCCGTAACCGGCAACATCGATCCCC
>JBBFMI010000252.1:0-2973 GCA_037478635.1 Candidatus Geothermincolales bacterium
GGTGCTTTCCCGCCGGACGAAGAACAACCCCGTGCTCATAGGGGATCCCGGCGTGGGAAAGACGGCCATCGTGGAAGGCCTCGCCCAGCGTATCGTGCAGGGCGACGTCCCCGAGGGGCTTCGAGACAAGCGCATCGTGGCCCTGGACATAGGGGCGCTGGTGGCGGGCTCCAAGTACCGGGGCGAATTCGAGGACCGGCTGAAGGCCGTCCTCAAGGAGGTGGTGGATTCCAACGGGCAGATCATCCTCTTCATCGACGAGATCCACACCCTGGTGGGGGCAGGTGCCGCCGAGGGGGCGGTGGACGCCGCCAACATGCTGAAGCCGGCCCTGGCCCGGGGCGAACTCCATTGCATCGGGGCCACCACCCTGGACGAGTACCGGAAGTACATCGAGAAGGACGCCGCGCTGGAACGCCGGTTCCAGCCCGTGTACGTGGGTGAGCCCTCGGTGGAGGACACCATCGCCATCCTGCGCGGCCTAAAGGAGCGCTACGAGGTCCATCACGGGGTGAGGATAAAGGACTCCGCCCTGGTGGCGGCGGCGGTCCTCTCGGACCGCTACATCACCGACCGCTTCCTTCCCGATAAGGCCATCGACCTGGTGGACGAGGCCGCGTCTCGCCTGCGCATAGAGATCGACTCCATGCCCACCGAGATCGACGAGGTGGAGAGGCGCATCAAGCAGTTGGAGATAGAACGCCAGGCCTTGAAAAAGGAGAAGGACAAGGCTTCCCGGGACCGGCTGGAGAAGCTGGAGAAGGAGCTGGCCGAGCTCCAGGAGAAGCTGTCGGAGATGAAGGCCCACTGGCAGGCGGAGAGAGAATGCATCTCCTGCATCCGCCAGCTCAAGGAGAGGCTCGAGCAGGTGAGGATAGAGGAGCAACAGGCAGAGCGAGAGGGTGACCTGGAGAGGGTGGCCCGGCTGCGCTACGGGGAGGCGGTGGAGATCCAGAAGCAGCTGGAGGAGGAGAACCGGCGGCTCCAGGAGCTCCAGAGGGAGAAGAAGATGCTCAAGGAAGAAGTGGACGAGGAGGACATCGCCGAGGTGGTATCCGCCTGGACCGGCATCCCCGTTTCAAAGCTGCTGGAGGGCGAGATCCAGAAGCTGATCCACATGGAAGAGCGCCTGCGTAGAAGGGTGGTCGGCCAGGAAGAGGCCCTGGAAAAGGTCTCCAACGCCATAAGGCGGGCCAGGGCAGGCCTGCAGGATCCCAATCGTCCCATCGGCTCCTTCCTCTTCCTGGGGCCCACCGGCGTGGGCAAGACGGAGCTGGCCCGGGCACTCGCGGAGTTCCTGTTCGATGACGAGAGGGCGATGGTTCGCCTCGACATGAGCGAGTACATGGAGCGGCACACCGTCTCCCGCCTGATCGGTGCTCCCCCGGGATACGTGGGCTACGAGGAAGGCGGCCAGCTGACCGAGGCGGTCAGGCGCCGCCCCTACAGCGTTATCCTGTTGGACGAGATAGAGAAGGCCCACACCGACGTGTTCAACATCCTCCTGCAGATCCTCGACGACGGGAGGCTCACCGACGGGCATGGGCGCACGGTGGACTTCAAGAACACGGTGATCATCATGACCTCGAACCTGGGGAGTCACTACTTCCAGGAGCTGGAGGGAGAGCCCCAGGAGGTCATCAAGCAGAAAGTGGTGGACCTTCTTAGGCAGTACTTCCGCCCGGAGTTCCTGAACCGGTTGGACGAGATCATAGTGTTCAATCCCCTGGGGCTGGACGAGATCAAGCAGATCGTGGGCATCCAGGTGGAAAGGCTGCGGGAGAGGCTTTCTGCTCGCAAGCTGGACATCAGACTCACCGACAGGGCCAAGGAAAGGCTGGCGAGGGAGGGCTTCGACCCCCATTTCGGCGCCCGCCCCCTCAAGAGGGTCATCCAGCGCGAGATCCAGGACCGCTTGGCCCGCAAGCTCCTGGAGGGGGAGTTCAAGGAGGGAGACCTCATAGAGGTGGACGTGAACGAATCCGGCGAGTTCGTCTTCACCCGGGTGGGCGAGTCGGTGTACGCCGAGGTGTGATCGGGGAATAACCTCCGCCCGGAAAGCGTAGGCCGCTCTCAAAGAGCGGCCTTTACTTTGGTGGGTAAGAAATCGGGAGTCGAGAAACCTTATCGATGCCAGGAGGCGTTCTCGCCATCAGGATTTTTTACGGCCTGCCGATGCTAAAATGGGAGGCGGCTATGGGAGAGAGATACGACGTGATAATCGTGGGAGCGGGTCCCGCCGGCATATTCGCCGCGCTGGAGCTCAAGAAGCTGGACGGGATTAGGGTGCTCATGCTGGAAAAGGGCCCCGATCTGGGCCAGCGGAGGTGTTACGCCCGCGAGGGCAGGTGCCGGCGCTGTCCCACCTGCGCCATTACCTCGGGCTGGGGCGGGGCAGGGGCCTTCAGCGACGGGAAGCTGTCCCTTTCCCCAGAGGTGGGCGGATGGCTGGGCGAGTACGTGGGGGAAGAGGAGCTCGTGCGCCTCATAGAGCGGGTTGACGAGCTGTACCTGGAGTTCGGCGCGTCCACCCGGGTCTACGGTGGGGACGAGGAGCGCATAGATTTCTGGCGGAGGAAGGCGGTCCAGAGCGACCTTATCCTCACCCCCTGTCGCTTCCGCCACCTCGGGACCGACCGTTCCCAGATGGTGCTGGGGGCCATAAGGGATTACCTGGGCGACGGAGTGGTGGCCAGGACCGGGGCCGAGGTCAAGGAGGTCATGGTGGATGAAGGGAGGGTAAGGGGGGTCCGCCTGGTGGGGGGCGAGGAATTCCAGGCCGATTTCGTGGTTCTCGCCCCCGGGCGGGAGGGCGCGGACTGGCTGGCCGGGGAAATGCGTCGCCTTGGAATCCCCATGCGTACCAACGTGGTCGACATCGGCTTGCGGGTGGAAGTGCCCGCGCCAGTGCTCGAACCCATCACCCAGGACCTGTACGAGCCCAAGATCCACTATTTCTCCCGCTCCTTCGAG
>JBBFMI010000253.1:0-2969 GCA_037478635.1 Candidatus Geothermincolales bacterium
GGAGGGTTTCCGGGAGATGGTGGAAAGGGATGGGCGCATCGAGGCAAACCAGGCGATAGGTTGCCAGATGTACCTGAGCCCGGAGTCGGGCTCCTTCCGGATCTTCACGGCGAAGAAAGAGGATTATTTCGCCTTCGCCGAAGAGTCTTTGCCCCGCCACGTGCAGGAGGTCCTGTCCCCGCTGGCCTTCTACCGGATCCCTGACCCGGGCGAGGTGATGCGAATCTCCCGGGAAGTGGAGGAGATCCCCACGGACCTTTTCCTGCGCATCCAACAAGCCTTCAAGCCCGATTTCCTCTTCCTTCCCGAGATCGACATGTTCTTCTTCAGGTACCCCAGGCTGCATACCGAGGGAAGAGGCCCCGACGCAGCTTTCGCCTTCGTCCACCTCACCGCCTACCTCCTGGACAACCGGGACAACCGCATCGCCAGTCGGGGCAGCGGTTGTGCCCTGGAGCCGTACGAGTTAGGGGAGATGGTGGACGAGAACCTGGTCATACCGGAAGAGAAGCAGTTCGAACTGATGGAAAGGGCTGGCAGGAAGGCGGTGGAGGACCTCCTCCGGAACATGAAGATGGCCTGATTTCAAAACAGGCCGGGGCCGATGTCCTTCCCCACTACGATTATCATCAACCCATATGGCAAGCCAGGTCTATTACCGGGTTGACGGTCCCCCTTCAACCCTTCTCCCGGAAGACCGGCTTGGGCATAAAAAAGCCTTTGCGCGACCCTGAATGATTTTTAGCCCCTGGATGAAAGGGCGTCCGCCCTTGCGGCCAATCTTGCCCTTTGTCGAAGGGGTTGGGATATCACGATGTTCCGCTGGGGTTTCTGGTAACCGGGACGGGATTCCCGCATCGCAGCGATCGCAATGGGTCGCCCCCTCCTCTCGACGGAAACGGGTCGCCAAGCGGCCCAAGACCCGAAATAGAAGGAGTTATCGGTGACAAACCCCTGCCCCGGCGACCACCGTCCGTCACCGCAAGAGCTCACAGTTTCCGCAACGGCGCGTACTTCAACAGAAGCAGCTTCTCCCCTTCGCCGGGGAATTCCACCAGCACTTCGGTCCCGTCCCTTCCCGTCTCCATGCCCCTCACCACTCCCTCTCCCCACTTGTCGTGATATACCCGGTCACCAACCTTGAGCGAGGCTGCCAAGGCCCGTTCCCTTTCCCTCTCCCGGTCCCTCTCGCCCCATCCCCCGGGACGGAGGAGGTCCGAGCCGGTGGCATAGGAGACCACCTCGAGGTATTCAGGCGGGATGTCCGAGATAAAGCGAGACTCCGGGTAGGGTCGATACTCGCCGTACCAAGAGCGGAACATGGCCCCCGTGAGGTAGAGCAGGTCCTTGGCCCTGGTCACCCCCACGTAGAAAAGGCGCCTCTCTTCCTCCATGCTCTCCCTCCGCTCCATGCACCGCAGGTGGGGGAATATGCCGTCCTCCATACCCACAATGAACACCACCGGGAATTCCAGCCCCTTGGCGTTGTGCAGGGTCATCAGGGTAACCGCGCCCTCTTCCTCGTCGTACAGGTCCGCCTCGGATACCAGGGAGGCCAGTTGCAGGAACCCCTCGACCCCTTCGCCCGGATGCAGGGCCTCGAACTCCGCCGCCGCCCGCTGCAGCTCCTCCAGGTTCTCCAGGCGCCCCTCCGCCTCCAGCGTCCCCTCCCGGGCCAGGGCCTCCCGGTAGCCCGTCCTCTCCAGGACCTCCTGGATGAGCTCGGGAACGGCAAGGGCATCGGCCTTTTCCGAGAGCTCCCCTACCAGGTGGCGGAATCCCTCGAGCTTCCTGCGGGCGGCGGCCGAAACGTTCGTTACCTCGTCTAACCTGTCGATGGCCTCCCAGAGGGATATCCCCTCTCTCCTGGCATGATCTTCCAAGTGGGCCAGGGTGGTCTCGCCTATCCCCCGGCGCGGCTCGTTGATGATGCGGCGCAGGCTTACGGAATCGTGGGGGTTCACCAGGAACTTGAGGTAAGCCAGGATGTCCTTTACCTCCTTGCGCTCGTAGAACTTGAACCCACCCACCAGCTTGTAAGGCAACCCCACCCGCAGGAAGGCCTCCTCGAAAAGGCGGGACTGGGCGTTGGTCCGGTAGAAAACGGCGATGTCCCGGAGGTTATAGCCTTTTTGCCCCGTCAGTCGAAGGATCTCCTCGGCCACGAAGGCGGCCTCCTCTTCCCCGCTGGTGAGACGCACGTACTTGATCCTCTCTCCCTCTTCCCGATCCGTCCACAGCCTCTTCGGTTTCCTCCAGGGGATCTTGGCCACCACGTGGTTGGCGGCTTCCAGGATGTTGCGGGTGGAACGGTAGTTCCGTTCCAGCCTGATCACCCTGCAATCGGGAAAATCCCTTTCGAACTCCAGGATGTTCCTGAGATCCGCCCCCCTCCAGGAATATATTCCCTGGTCGTCGTCGCCCACGACGCAGAGGTTACGATGGGCGTCGGCCAGCAGCCGCACCAGCCGATACTGGGCGGGGTTGGTGTCCTGGTACTCGTCCACGTTTATGTAGAGGAACCGGCGACGGTAATGCTCCAGCACCTCCGGATAGGCCTCGAACAGCTCGACCGTCCTCTGGAGCAGCCCCCCGAAATCCACCGCGTTGTTGCGACGAAGCTGCTCCTCGTAGGCACCGTATACGGCTGCGGCGACCTCCTCCAGCTCGTCCTCCGCCCTCCTCCGGAGTTCATCGGGGCTGACCAGGTCGTTCTTTGCCCGCTCTATCTCCGAGCGGAGCAACCGGGGTGGGTACCGCTTTACGTCCACGTCGAGGTCTTTAGCCACCCGGGTGATCAACCTGAGCTGGTCGTCGTCGTCGTATATGACGAAATTGCCGGTGAGGCCCACCCGCGCCGCCTCCATCCTCAATATGCGTGCGCAGGCGGCGTGGAAGGTGGACACCCAGATGGCCTCGGCGCCTTTTCCCACCAGGCGGTGGATCCTCGACCTCATCTCCTCGGCCGC
>JBBFMI010000254.1:0-2944 GCA_037478635.1 Candidatus Geothermincolales bacterium
CTCCACGGTCACGGGTGCGGCAGGGGAATGCCGGACGTGGCCATGCATTTTCGCGCCCTGGCGGGCCTGCTTACCAACCCGAACGTGGCCGCCGCGGTGGTGGTGGGACTGGGGTGCGAGGTGGTGAAAGCGGAGGCGCTGGCCTCCCAGGTCGCATCCACCGGCAAACCGGTGGCCTGGTTGGAGATCCAGGCGGAGGGAGGTTCCCGGAAGAGCGCCGAGAAGGGAAGGGAGCTGGCGAGGCGCTTCGCCGAGGAGGCGGCGAAGATGGAGAGGGAGGAGGTCCCCCTCTCCGAGCTGGTGTTGGGGCTGGAGTGCGGTGGATCCGACGCCTTTTCCGGCGTCACCGCCAACCCGGCGGTGGGACTTCTCTCCGACTACGTGGTAAATGGCGGTGGCACGGTCGTGCTCACCGAGGCCACGGAGATGATAGGGACGGCTCATGTGCTGGGCAGGAGGGCCTGCGACCCCGAAGTGGCCAAGCGGGTCGAGGAGGTCATAAGGGGAGCCGAGCGCCAGGTGAGGGAGCTCCTCGGACCCCTGGCCTCCATGGTGATCGCCCCCGGGAACATGGACGGGGGCATGAGCTCCATCGTGGAGAAATCCCTGGGGTGCATCCGAAAGGGGGGATCCTCCCCGGTGGTGGAGGTGGTGGAATACGGGCAGGCCCCCACCCGGAGAGGGCTGGTGATAATGGACGGACCGGGCTACGATGTGGAGTCCATGGCGGGCCTTGCCGCCTCCGGCTGCCAGGCCATCGTCTTCACCACCGGGAGGGGGAACCCCGTGGGTTTTCCCATCGTGCCGGTGATAAAGGTGGCCAGCAATCCCAGGTTGTTCCATGGCATGAGAGACGACATGGACGTGAACGCCGGGGCGGTCCTGGAGGGGGTTCCTCTGGAGCAGGTGGCCGAGGAGCTGAAGGAGGTGCTCCACCGCACCCTGGACGGCGAGCCCACCCGGGCGGAGATGAACCGCCAGGGGGGAATCCTCTGCCTTTACTCCACCACGCCTTCCTTCTGAGTCGCGGGGTCTGGGATGCGGGACCATTGCCCGCTTCAGGCGGGCTGGTCAAGGGTTTTTGTTGGTTTTCCCGCTCGACCTTCGTTTGGGCTGGGCCTGGGTCCAGTGTGCCGGGGGTTTTCGACCTAATTCGTGCTCTTTGCCCTTAAGCCTGCTCCCCGTTCCAAGCCCTGGCCCGGGTATATCGCTACCCCTTTTACCGAAAGGGTGTGAGAGCTCTCAAAAAAAGGCAACGCCTCGGTCCCGTCGGAGGGGAAAGGGAACCGCCTTTTTCAAGCATGGAAGTTATTGCTATTATCCAGGCAAGGTACTGCTGGAACCGGGTCGTAATACCTGCTATCCTCAAGCGGCATGGTAGCTATTGCCATTTTCCAGGCCCCAGCAAGACGATCCCGCCACCGCTTTTACGGGATGGGAAGCCCTAAGACCTTGCGCTAAAACAGCACCTCGGTACCATCGGATACGAAGAGGAGCCACTTTTCCAGCATGGAAGGCGGTTACCGTTTTCATGTTCCTGGCATAGCGAACCCATCACCACACTCACGGGATGGGAAGCCCTAAGACCTTGCGCTAAAACAGCACCTCGCTTCCATTTGAGACGAAAGGGAACCGCCTTTTTCAAGCATGGAAGTCGTCATGAGTTTACGTTGCCCGCACGGTGACCCGCCACCACGCTTACGGGATTGGCACCCTAAGCCCTCGCACTAAAACAGCACCTCGGTCCCATCGGAGACGAAGAGGAGCCACTTCTCTTTAACGCGGAAGCCGGTTATCCCCTCCCAGGCCTTGGCATAGGATTCCAGCTGGCCGCGGTACCGTCGCAGACTTTCCGGGTCGAGGGATGCTCTCTCTCCCCCGGGAGGGCAGGAGGGCGGGGATTCGGTCTTGTAATCCACTATCACCCAGCCTCCTTCCTCCTCGAAGGCCAGGTCGACGATACCGTGGATCACAACCTCCCCCTCGGTCGTCCTCTCCGCGTGGTGGAAGGGGACCTCGCAGTGGACTTGTTTTGCCCTTTTCGCCCTTCTCCACAGCCGGGAATGGGCCGCTTTTTCCAGCAGCTCCGCCAGCGCCCCTTCCTGCTTGGCGTCAAGGCGGAGCCTTTTCGCCATCTCCCGGGCCGTTTCCCCGGGACTCTCGTCCCCTTTTTCCATCGACCTCTTCAGGGCCAGGTGCACGATCTCCCCCCAGCGAACCGGGTCCGTTCCCTCGGGCGGCGGCGTCGGCTCTCCACCCGGGAAGCAAATTTCCGGCTTCGCCGGTTCCGTCCCATGCCCTTCATCGGGCCCCGGGAGAAGGACCGACGCCTCTCTTCCCTGGGCCAGGCGGTAGGTGGGGCGGGCGCAGGAGCTGATCCTTTCGGATAGGGATGCGAGGAAGCCATCCATCATCTCTCCCAGGCCCACGCCATCGGCCCGGGTGGAGACCTCCCGCGTCCCGTTCCCTTCGTCAGCGGCTGGAAAATCCTCCCGGAGATCCCTCCCGCCCAGGTCGCAGAGCGACGACCAGGGATTGTGGTGTTCCCTTTTTTCTTTTACCGAGATAATCAGGGCGTCCCGGGCCCTGGTCGTGGCCACGTACAGGAGCCGCGTCCTCTCCGCCTTCAGGAAGAGGTCTTCCCTTTCTGCTTTTTCCCGCCAGGGGAAGGGGCAGGCCAAGGCGCTGCTTCCAGACTTCCGGTATGCCATCCTGGCGCCGAAGGTAAGGGCTTTTATCGACATGTAGCCAGCATCGCCATTCGGGTTCCTCTCCACGTGCCAGGAGGGCTCCTGGGAAGAGAGCCCGAAGGGGCAGGCGAGGAAGACCACGGGAGCTTCCAAGCCCTTGGCCCTGTGGAGGTTCATGACTCTCACCGCCCCTCTTCCCGGCGTTCTCGCGGTGATGGAATCGGTTTCCAGTTCTCCCTCCAGGTAGGCTTCCA
>JBBFMI010000255.1:0-2943 GCA_037478635.1 Candidatus Geothermincolales bacterium
CCATGGGCGATCCCGACATCGAAAGAGTCTTGAGGGCCTTTGAGCGTCTGTCTTCCCTGCTCAACCAGGTGGACGAAGACGAACCCTCTACCCTCGAGGGGGTAAAGGGACCCCTCGCAGAGGCACTGGAAGCTCTGGAAGGCCTTTCTGGACTCCCTTCCGAAAAACTGCAGTCTTTCAGAAAGGCGGCCGAAGGGCTGCTTTGCGGTGACCTGGGATCGCTTTCCCGGGTTGGAGAGTTCCTGGACGAGATAATGATCCACCTGAGCACTTCCCCGAGGGATGAACACGCTGCCGAACCCGCTCGAGTTGCCGCCCCCGAAAAGGACGCCGTGATCCACGACGTCGCCCTGCAGGAAAAGGAGGCGGAGGAACTCTCCATGGACTTGGAAGTGCTCTGTGGGCTGGCGGAGGAACTCCAACCCGCCTTCGTCCCCGGCATGGTCAACATCCTGGAGAGGAACCTCGACCGAGAAACCCTCCCAGCGCCTCTCTCGGGCGCGCTCAGGGAGGTCAGGGAGGCCCTCGGTCGGTACGAACGGGGCGATATGGAGGCAGGAAACGAGGCCCTGTCCATCCTTCGTCGTGCCCGGGAAATCCTCTCCGCCGCCCTGGGTGGGCCAGCAGGTAAAGACTCGGGCCTGACGGGGGAACAGGGGCCATGGGAAGAGGAGATCGAGAGACTGGAAGAGCTGGAAGCCCTCCTGGTGGAGGAGGAGAAAAGGGAAAACCCCGACCTGGGCATGGTAGCCCAATACCTGTCCTACCTCGCCGAGAGATCCGAAGAACTCAAGCTATCTGAATTAAAGGAAGACTTTAAGTCGATATCCGGGTCCATCCGCAAACTTAACCGTCCGCACCAGGTTTTAGACGCTATATTTAAACTTAAGGATGAGCTTCAAATTTACTTTAAATCATTTCTCGAAGGTTCTGACATCTCCCCAGGTGTCGATGGAATAAGGGATGCGCTCGTCCACATGCTGGGCCACGGCGCGCCCGCGGAAGCCGGCCAGACGTCCACCTCTTCAGAGAGCGGCGAATTTGAAGCCGGTCCTGGCCTTCCATCCGGAGACACCCCATCCGAACACTTCCCCTTCGAAAACATGTCCACAGTTAACCTCGACATAAGGCCGGTAGTGGGGATACCGGTGGACGAGGAGGAACTCACCGATTTCGTGGCCGAGGCCCCCGAGGACCTGCAGCGGGTGGAGACCGCCCTCCTGGAACTGGAAAAGGACCCGGAAAGCCGGGAGTGGCTAAACGAGGCCTTCCGGGGCTTCCACAACCTCAAGGGGAGCGCCGGTTTCCTGAAGCTCGAGGACATGGTGAACGTGGCCCACGCGGCCGAGAACCTGCTCTCGGAGGCCCGCGAGGGAAGGATCAGGCTCACCGGCGTATACGCTGACCTGGCCCTGGAAGCCCTCGACCTGCTGCGGGAGATGTTGCGGCGGGTAGAAGACCACCTGGGGGGGACCATCTACAGGTCCCCGGAAGGCTACCCCCAGGTCCTCGCCAGGCTTCGCTCCTGGAAGGAGGCCAGGCTTACCGAGGACACCGGGGCGACCTTGCGCGAAGAACCTGCCTCCGCCGCAGCGGCCGCCGAAATAACCCGTGACCGCAGCAAGGGCGAGGATTCCCGGGCCCAGGCCTTCCCAGGCGAAGCCACGGGGCTCACCGACGCCGTCGCCTCCCTCAAGGGAGGGACCCCACCTTCCGGCCAGGTCACCTCCGACCGGCTGGAATCCAAGCCGGAGGAACTCGTCCCGGCCCCATCGCATCCGGGCAAGGAACCGTCCCGGGAACAGTTCGTCAAGGTGAGCACCACCCGGCTGGACAACCTCATCGACGTGGTGGGGGAGTTGGTCATCGCCCACTCCATGGTGGCCCAGGAGGAGGAGCTCCGGACCACCAAGAATCCCCGCCTGGCCAAGAACCTCTCCCAGCTCTCCAAGATCATCCGGGAGTTGCAGGAGCTGGCCATGGCCCTGCGCATGGTCTCCCTCAAGGGGACCTTCCAAAAAATGGCCCGGGCCGCCAGGGACCTCTCCGTCCGCTCGGGCGTCCCGGTGGACTTCACCTACTCCGGCGAGGACACGGAGATCGACCGCAACGTGGTGGAGGAGATAACCAACCCCCTGGTGCACCTGATCCGGAACGCCATCGACCACGGCATAGAGCCGCCGGACGAACGGAGGTCCAGGGGAAAGCCCGAGAGGGGAAGGATCCACCTCCGGGGCTACCACCAGGGGGGCAACGTGGTCATCGAGCTGGAGGACGACGGCAGGGGCATCGACCCCGAGAAGGTGCTCGCCAAGGCCAGGGAGCGGAGCCTGGTGGGAGAAGGCGAGGAGCTGTCGCGGGAGGAGATACTCCAGCTCATCTTCCGCGAGGGCTTCTCCACCGCCGACCGGGTCACCGACATCTCCGGCCGGGGGGTGGGGATGGACGTGGTGAAACGGGCGGTGGAGGGCCTGCGGGGCCGGGTGGAGGTGCACTCGGAGCTCGGCCGGGGAACGAGGGTAGTGATGCGCCTGCCCCTCACCCTGGCCATCATCGACGGGATGGTGACCCGGGTGGGGAGCGAGAACTACATCCTCCCCGCCTTCGCCATAAAGGAATCCTTCCGTCCCACCGGCGGCCAGGTGAAGACGGTGGCCGGGAGGGGCGAGCTCATCCTATCCCGCGGGGAACTCATCCCCCTGTTCCGGCTCCACCGCCTGTTCGGGGTCCCCGGCGCGGTGGAGGATCCCTACCGGGCGCTGGTGCTGGTGATCGGTGAAAACGGCAGGAAGTGTGGACTGCTGGTGGACGAGATCGAGGGGCAGCAGCAAGTGGTGATAAAGCCCCTGGGCGAGTCCCTCCCCCGCCTCCCCGGCGTGGCGGGAGGGGCCATCATGGGAAGCGGCCGGGTGGCCCTGATCCTGGACCCCCAGGAGCTCCTGG
>JBBFMI010000256.1:0-2933 GCA_037478635.1 Candidatus Geothermincolales bacterium
TATCTGGGCATCCTGATCGCTCTACTGACCCTCGCGCTTGCCATCACGTCGATGGCTTTCCTGTTCCCCAGGCGCGACAACAGGCGAGCTGTCGTGACGGATGCGGCGGTCCTGGACTTCCCCGATCGCGAAAGCCGGTGGGCCCATCGCTCGAGGGCGAGTAAAAGCGGCGATGCCATCGAGATCGCCTCGCTCGGTCCCGGAAACCGGGTCTTGTCGCCCGTAGAGTCCCTCGGTCAGCCCAGGTTCGAAAGGAGTATAAAACCGCGTCCGGCATATCTCAAGCCCCATTGCCGGGCTGGATAGCGGGAATTCACGAGAAGAGGAAAGCCTGTAAAGCCGGGGGCCTACCAGTGCCGTCAGATGGTCCAGTGGATCCGGTACCGACCAGGCCAGATCCCATGCCGGACTGGTTCTGGGGAAAACCGTTTATTTTCCCTGGACATAGCATGCCTTATACGATCACGCAGGTAATCCGGATAAGGCATGGGGGATTTCACCCTTTTCTCCCATAGATCAACGGGATTTTCATCTGCCTCCCCGTTTTTCATCTGCCCTCCCCGTACTTCTCGCGCCGGTCGCCTATGACCTTGGCCGGCACCCCCGCCACTATGGCGAAGGGGGGGACATCCCGGGTAACCACCGCTCCTGCCGCCACCACCGCCCCGGTCCCCACCGTGACGCCCTTGAGTATCACCGCGTGGGAACCTATCCAGCAGTCCTCCTCTATGATCACCGGGCCATAGGTCCCCCTCTGGAAGCGCATGGGCTCCCCCAGCTCCATCCCGTGGTCGGCGCAGTTTATGTTCACGTAAGGCCCCAGCATGGAGTTCTTCTTGATGATGCAGTCGTCGAAGGCGTTGATGATGTTGAAAGGGCCGATGGCGACGTTGTCCTCCAGCAGGAGAAGGGCGTCGTTGGCGACAAACAGCCTCGCCAGGGTGTCCAGGGAGCAGTTCCTGCCGATCACTATCCTCCCCCGGTCATTCCCCCTGATCTGCACCGTGGTGGGGATGAAGGTCCCGTCGCCGATCTCGCAGGTGGACTCGCCCGCCAGGGCCACGTCGGGCCTGCCGGATATCCAGACGTACGGACCGCACTTGACCCCACCCCTTCTCAGGCACCACTGATAGTACTTGATCACCGGGTGCCTGACCGCGAAAACAGCCCTCCAGAAAAGGTCAGCGACGCTCACCGCCATCCTCCCAGGCCGACGCCCTTGTCCCTTATCCTCCTTTCGAACTCCGCCAGCTTGTAACCGGCCCACAGGGCGTATAGGAGGTGCACCTTGAGCAGCTCCAACTCCTCCAGTCGCTGCATCATCGGGTAAGCCGCGATCTCCCGGACCAGGGACTCGGCCAGGCTCTCCACTCCCAGCGGTTCGCCGGCGAAGGGCTCCTCTCCCACCACCTCCTCCTCGTACATGGAGCGGAGCGCCTCCACGCCCCTCTCCACCGAGCCGGGGATATCCGGGTCGGTGAAGCTCAAGGGCTCCCACCCCTCGTCCCTGGCCGCGCGGGATAGGATATATCCCTCCAGGTAGATCGAGTCGATCACCTCGCCCACTTCCCGGAGGAGGCCCTGGGACACCACGTGGGGAAAGCAGCTGCGGAAGACCCTCTTGCGGAAGATCTCCAGCCACATTAGGGTCATGGCCCTGGAGGCCAGGTCCAGGTCGGAAAACCTGATGTGACTGCGGTATTCCAGGAATCTCTCCCTCAGGGTCAATCCTGACCTCCTGGTCTCTGCCTTTGAATCGTCGGTTCCACGAGGGAGGCCGGCGACCTTCCTCCCTGCCGCCCGCTCACGCAGCGAGGGACGAGAGAATTTTAACCCCTCGGCCGGACCGGGGCCACGTGGTCCCACTCCGAAAACGCCTTTCCATCGACGTGGGTTTGACGGACAAAAGGAGAATGTCTCGCTAACCCGGTTGTTCCCGTTGAACCTCTTCCTCGCCACCTCGAACCTCCTCCTCGCCACCTCGTAGGTGGTGAGGAAGGTGGGCTCGATCACCATGGCGGAGAAGCAGGCGCCGATGAGGGCCAGGGCGGTGATGACCCCGAATCTCCTGAGCGGCGAGAGACTGGACAGCGCCAGGATCAAGAAGGCTCCCGCCGTGGTCAGGGCGCCGGGTATCAGGGCGGCCCCGACGTTCCGAACGGTGGCGTTCACGCCCTCCTCGGGTTCCATGCCCCTTTCCCTCACCTCTTCCCGGAAACGGTGGGCCACGTGAATGCCGAAGTCTATCCCGGCCCCTATGACCATGGAGGCAATCATCACCGTCATTATGTCGAGGGGCCACCCTATGATCCTGAGCAGGCCCAGCTCCAGGACGATCGCCAGGAAAACCACGGAGGTGGCCATCAGGCCGTAAGCCACCGAGCGGAATATGACCATCACCAGGAGGGCGCACAGGAGCAGGGCCAGGCCACCGGTCCTCAGCTGGGTGGAGAAAAGCCTCCCTATGGCATCCGACACGATGAGGGGCGTTCCCGTGGCCTCAGCCTGCACCCCGTATTTACTTCTTATCTCCGATACCTTGTCCTGGAGAATGGAGGCCATCTCCTTTTCTCCCTTTTCGTCCACGAAGGGAACCTGGAAGACTATGATGGCGCTGCTCCGGTCGGGTGAGACCAGGGAAGAGGCCTCGAAACCGAACTCCCTCTCCAATCGCCCCAGGTATTCCTCGGCCTGGGCGGAGTTCGCCGGCAATCCCCCTCCCGCCAGGGCGAAGATCCCGGGAAGGCTGTTGGTGCGAGAGGGATCCAGGTACTTGTAACCCCCATCCTCCCGGCGGTTGCGGGGGTCGTCCACCGCCTCCCGCACGAAAGTCTCCATCACCTCCAGGTTTTCAGGCGATAGCATGTCCCGGCCCTCCAGCACCACGAGGGCGGTATCCTGGGCCCCGAAGACCTCTTCTATCCGCAGGAAGG
>JBBFMI010000257.1:0-2907 GCA_037478635.1 Candidatus Geothermincolales bacterium
TCAAACGTCCCGGGACGGCCTTGCGTTTCCCCGAGGTTTTTGCAGGCGGCGCGGAAATCCCGATTAGCTCGGCTTGGCGTGCCCAAAACCCGGCCTTCCTCAGGCGACGAGCTCCCGCACCAGTTCCCCTATGACCTCGAGGTAGTGCTCCACGTCCCCCGGCGTGGTGTCGGGGCCCACCAGGGCCATCTCGTGAACAGGGGTGAGAAGGATGCCCCGGTTGGCGCAGTACAGGTGCACGAGCTCGTCGAGAGGCCCGGTCAGCCCCTCCGACACCACGTCCACGGCGTTGTAGGGAACCTCGGTGAAGAGGGCCTCCCCGCCGTTTCTGGGCGGCCTGGGGAGGAAACGGAACTCGACCCGACAGCCGATCCGGGCAACGTACCAGTCCAGGCCGTTTTCCTCGATGATGCTACTCAGGCCGTTTTCCATGCGGCCGGCCAGCGACTTCATGCGCTCGAAGTTCTCCTCGGTCAACACGTGCTCCAGGGCGGCGCGCATGGCGGCGACGGCGGTCGGGTTTCCCGAGAGGGTGCCGCCGAAGCCGAAGAAGTTGTGCCAGGGCAGCCTTTTCTCCAGCCATCCCCCCAGGTCGGCCGTGAAGCCCAGGGCGGCCGCCGGGTATCCCCCGGCTATGAACTTCCCCACCGTCAGGATGTCCGGTTCCAGCCCCATCTCGCCGGTCACGCCCCTGGGGCCGGCGCACATGCTGTGGGTCTCGTCGAGGAGCAGCAGGGCGCCGTGTTTACGGGTGAGCTCCCGCAGGGCCTGGTGGAACCCGGGTTCCGGGTGGATTATCCCCACGTTGGTGAGGACCGGCTCGGTGATGACGCAGGCCACGTCGCCCGGGGTGAGGGCTTTTTCCAGGGCGTCCACGTCGTTGAACTCGATCACGCGGGTGGTGGTGGAGGGATCGGTGATCAACGGCCCCATCATCCCCGGGATGGGGACCAGGTAGCCCATGATCTCCACGCAGAGGGTCTCGTCCACCGTGCCATGGTAGGAGCCGTTGAAGGCGAGGGTCAGCCTCTTTCCCGTGAATTCCCTGGCCATTTTCAGGGCCATGCGGTTGGCGTCGGAAGCGGTCATCAGGATCTGCCAGCAGGGCAACCCGAAGCGCCTGGCAAGTTCTTCTCCCACCCAGATGGCGTCCTCGGTGGGAAGGAGCGTGGTGAGTCCTCCCTCCCTCGCCTGGCGGGAGACCGCCTCCGCCACCTCCGGGTTGCCGTGACCGCAGAGGGCGCCGGTGTCCCCCAGACAGAAGTCCACGTATTCATGGCCATCCACGTCCCATACCCGGGAGCCCCTCGCCCTTTTGACGAACACCGGGAATCCTCCTGGCCAGATCCTCATCCACGACATGGGGACTCCGCCGGCGAGTGACTTCCTCGCTCGCCGGTAAAGTTCGAGGGACTTGGGCCTTTCGTCCCGGTAACGCTTTGCCTCCCTGTCCCGCAGCTCCCTGACCCTGTCCAAGGAAACTCGTGCCATCGTCCCACACCTCCCGAAGCCGACGACAGAGCCGATAGGGGTTATCGTCAATATATTAAACGTTTGTTCAAGATATTTTCAAATAAGCGCCTCGGGGAGGAGCATGCAGGGAAAGGACGCGGCAATAAGGATCCGGATTTTAAATGGGATATAGTGGTAATCTGGATCTGGGCTTTACTTTAACTATTCCGGCGATGAAAGTAATATTCCGGCGATGAAAGTAATCGCCCGTGACGAACGCAACCTGTTTAAAAATAACGATGCCTTCCTAGTTGGGCTTGGAAAATCTTGCCAGCCTGCCTCTCGCCGGCCGGGCTTGTGTCCCATCACCCGGAAAAGAACGCCAGGACGGCGGATGACACTTCCTCCGGTATCTGAGCTATCAACCCGTGTCCCGCGCCGGGAAATTCCACCAGCCTGGCGTTGGGGATCGCCTCCGCCAGGATCCGGGAGTTCTCCGGCGGGATCAGTATGTCCTCCGAACCCGTGATCACCAGCGTCTCCGCGGATATGTCCCCGAGCCGGTGGAAGCTGGACCAGCCCATTATGGCCTGTAGCTGGTGACGGAAACACTCGGGGGAGATGGGCGCTTTCAGGAAGACCTCCACGAACTCCTCCATCTTGCCGGGGTTTTCCCGGATGAAGTCCTCGGGGAACAGGAGAAAGAGGGTCGCCTCGGCCACCTTCCTGGGATCGAGATCCCCGCCGCCCGCGTAGAGCATCTGGTAGACCTCGGGCTTGGCGAGCACCTGTTCTCTCCCTCCGCAGTTCGTCACCAGGAGTGCAAGCTTCCTTACCTTTTCGGGGTGCCTCAGGGCCAATTCCTGGGCTATCATGCCGCCCATGGAGACGCCCAGCACGTGGGCGGATCTCACCTGGAGATGGTCCATGAGGGCCGCCGCGTCGTCGGCCATCTGGGCAATGGTGTATGGCCCCGGCGCCCGGGTGGTCCGCCCGGCTCCCCGGTTGTCGAAGGCCACGAGGGAGAAGCGACTGGCAAGGGGACCCAGGAATCTCTCGTCCCACCAGTCGCTGTTGGCGCCGAGCCCCTGTATCAGGAGCACCGGGTCACCCGACCCGTACCTGCGGTAGTAGATCTCGATGCCGTTAACCTCCGCGAAGCCGTCAGAGTATTCCATGACGAGCCCCCTTTGCCGTCCCGGCGAGGATGCCCTCCCGGCTTCCCTGCGGGCTTGAATCGCCGGGAGACCGGCATTCCCGCGGCGGTCGCCAACCACGCGGAAAACGCGGACTTCATCGGGATGATATCACGAAAGAAGGTGTCCTGGTCCAGGTTCAACCGGCGGCCCGACGCCCCCGCCGCGGTGGGGAAAGGCCGGGAGGGTACTTTGACGATGGATTCCCACCGGGGATCCCGGGGAGGGGCCGGCCCCGTTAGGGCCGTCCCCTTCAAGG
>JBBFMI010000258.1:0-2896 GCA_037478635.1 Candidatus Geothermincolales bacterium
CTATCCCCAGGCAAGCGGGCGCGGAAGCACCGACGACGTCTTCGTGGCCTTCCGCCAGAGCGGGGGCTCCCTGGGCGAGGAGGGAGCCGGGCACTACAACGCCTCCTCGGCGGAGGAGGGCGCCTGGCAACACGTGGACGACCTCTTCTACCAGAACAACCCCTACGACAACCCCGGATGCATCGACGTGTGCTCGGACGGGGAGCGCTTCTTTTCCGCCTCCGCGGGCACCGGTGCGAGCAACACGGTGATGGTGAAGCGCGAGGACACCAAGGACCCCACGGTCACCCTGAACGACCCCGGCAAATACCAGCGCAAAGACTTCAACCTCACGGCTGCGGCCACGGACGATTTCAAACAGAGCGCGGACTGGCTGCTTTCCCCCGCCAGCGAGAAGTACCAGGAGGGCATCCTGCACGCTGACTTCTACTACCGGAAGCAAGGCACCTCCTCCTGGACGGCATGGCCGGGGGGCGCGAGGGACGAAGACTCCCCGTGGCAGAAGACCTTCCCCGCCTCAAGCGTGGCAGAGGGCTCCTATGACTTCAGGGTTACGGTTGAGGACACCTGCGGTCGCGTCTCGGAGAACACCCTCTCCGGGATCGTGGTCGACCGCACCCCACCCGCCAACTTAAAGCTGGAGGTCTCCGCCCCCGACGGCAAGAACGGATGGTACGTGGGCCAGCCCAGCTCGGGCCCCAAGATAACGGCGGAGGACGCCGTATCCGGGGTGAAGTCCCTCTACTACAAGCTGGACGGTGCTTCCTCCTGGACCGTCTATTCCAAGCCCTTCGCCCTCGAGGAAGGGGAGCACACCGTCTCCTACTACGCCGAGGACAAGGCGGGCAACGCCTCCGCGGTGAAGACCTCCACCTACAAGGCTGACTTCACTGATCCCGAGGGGGAGATAACCAGCCCGCCATCCGGTAACTATTACCAGAGGAAGCTCTCGGCCGAGGCCTCCTGCTCCGACGCCATATCCGGGGTGGCGCAGGTGGCCTGGCTCGCCGACGGCGCCCCCTTGCGCTCATGTCCCGAACACGCGGTGACCCTGGACCTCTCCCGCCTGGCGGACGGGGAGCACTCCCTGCAGGCGGAGATCGAGGACGCAGCGGGGAGGAAACGCACGACCGAGCCCGTCCTCTTCTACAAGGACACCACCCCGCCCACGGTGGAGGTTACTGAGCCCACGGGGGAGAACTGGGTGCGGGGCATGCTCACGGTAAAGGCGGACATCCGCGACAACCTCAAGGTGGGCCGCGCCTCCTTCTACGTGGACGATAGGATGATCGACGAGCGCACCTCCCCGCCCTGGACGGCCTCCTTCGACACCTCCACGGTGAAAAACGGCTACCACGCCATCCGGGTGGAGGCCTGGGACGCCGCGGGGAACCAGGCCGAGTTCCAGGCCTCGGGTGAGGTCACGGTGTATGTGGGAAACAACATCTCAGAGACCAATCACTTCGCCGAGGGCTGCACGCGGGAGGGCTTCGATACATGGCTGTGCCTGCAGAACCCGGGGGACGAGCCCGCCACGGTCACCGTCAACTACTACCTGGCCGAGGGCCAGGGAGAGGCCTCCATGCGCACCTACTCCCTTCCCGCCCACTCGCGAAGCACCGTATATGTGAACGGCGACGTGGGCGGGGGCAAGGACGTATCCATCCAGGTGACCTCGAACCGCCCCATCGTCTCGGAGCGTCCCATGTATTTCACCTACGCGGGCGAGGGCGGCCGCGCCATCCATGGGGGGCATACCGCCCAGGGAGCGCAGTTCCCGCGCAGGGACTGGTACTTCGCCGAGGGATGTACGCGGGAGGGCTTCGACACCTGGCTCTGCCTGCAGAACCCTCAAGGAGAGGCGGCCGAGGTCAAGGTGGAATACATGATGGAGGGGGGCGCGTCGCTTTTGCGCTCCTACCGCTTATCTCCCTGGAGCCGGGGCACCGTCCCCGTGGACTCAGAGGTGGGGAGGGACCACGACGTGTCCATGCGCGTGACCTCTTCTGTGCCCATCGTGGCCGAGCGCCCCGTCTATTTCCTCTACCAGAGCATGTGGGACGGGGGCCACAACGTCATGGGGGCAGCCCAGCCGGAGCGGGAATGGCATTTCGCCGAGGGATGCACGCGCTCTGGCTTCAACCAGTGGTTCTGCCTCATGAACCCCAACACCGAGACGGCCACGGCCAAGATAACCTACGTCATGGAGGACGGGGGGCGCATCGAGCGGGAATACGCGCTTTCACCCCGCTCGCGCTTCACGGTGAACGTGAACAACGACGTGGCGCGCCAGCACGACGTCTCCGCCACCATCACCTCCGACCTCCCCATCGTGGCCGAGCGCCCCATGTACTTCCTATACGGCTCGGTTATCGACGAGGGCTCGAACGCCATGGGGGTGGCCAGGCCGGGCTCCTCCTGGTACTTGGCCGAGGGGTGCACCCGGGCCGGTTTCGAGGAATGGATATGCTTGATGAACCCTGGTGAGGAGGAGGCCAACGTGGCCCTGCGCTTCATGCTCGAGGACACCTCGGAGCGGGAGCATGAAGTCATCGTTCCTCCCAACACCCGGGTGACGGTGAAGGTGAACGACGTAGTGGGACCGGAGCATGATGTGGCCTGCGAGGTGATGAGCGACCGCCCTGTGGTGGTGGAGCGCCCCATGTACTCTTTGTACCGCGGCACCTTGCCCGCCGGAGACACCCTCTCGGGCTACACCTTCAACCCCTGACGGGGTCGCAACCCCTGACGGGGTCGTATCTTGAATTATTCCTCGCTTTGCTTAACAGGAAGGCATAAACCCAATCTCATCCCGGAACAAAAAGTCAAGATACGACCCGGGCGCATATCCGAATATAGGGTCATATCTTGACTTTTTCATTCCGCCCTAGCGCAA
>JBBFMI010000259.1:0-2873 GCA_037478635.1 Candidatus Geothermincolales bacterium
GCCACCTCCCGGTAGTCGAAGCCCTGGATGTCGTGGAGCACCACCACCTCTCGAAACTTGGGCGGCAGCTTGGATATGGCTTCCTGGACCCTTTTCCTGATCTCGGCTCTCTCCATGTTCTCCTCGGGGGAGACCGCGCTTTCGTCCGCCAGGGTCTCCCCCAGCTCCGGCAGGTCTTCGGCGGGGCTTTCCTGCAGGGAAAGGTGATTGCGGCTCTTTCTCGCGCGGTCGTAGCAGGCGTTCAGCACCACCCGGTAGAGCCAGGTGGAGAACCTGGCCTCGCCCCGGAAGGAAGGAAGCTTGCGGACCAGAAGCAGGAACACCTCCTGTACCAGGTCATATGCGTCCTCGGGGTTGCCCAGCATCCGGTAGGCCAGGTTGTATATCCGGTTTTTGTACCTCTCGACCAGCTCCTCGAAGGCCCTATGATCGCCCTCCAGGTAAGCCGCGACGAGCTCCTCGTCAGTGGGCTTGGAGGCCGCTTGTTTCGGCATCTTGACCCCCTCCGTGAAAATTCCCTGTAATTTTAGCACAGGCCCCGTCGGCTTCCTCGTTCCACGGAGTCCGTCTTCCCTGCTTCGGGCTCTCCTTGCGCTCTTTCCGGAGAGTGCCTGCCCCGTCTCGTCCGGGGGAGAGGGTAGGTTATTAGACACGGGATTTGCGATCCCGCGCGAGGTTGGCCTCCTACAGGCCACCTGGTGGAGGGCTCTACCTGTCCGGTGGCGCCTTCCTGGCGGATCAAGTCCTCGTGACCGTCTATCGGGGAGTTACCGGTTCAGCGGGTGCCGCCATCGGGCACCTGTGGGACCGAAACGCCGTGGTATAATTCCACAGAATGTCAGCCGGGACGCGCT
The DNA here is from genome assembly GCA_037478635.1 of Candidatus Geothermincolales bacterium. GTDB lineage: Bacteria > Actinomycetota > Geothermincolia > Geothermincolales > RBG-13-55-18 > JACVJK01. The sequence goes on from JBBFMI010000259.1 coordinate 855, forward strand.
TTAGATCGCCTGGACTAAAAGCGCGGGTTTGTCAGAGGAGTTGGCCGGGGTCCTACCCCGGGAGACGGGATTTCCGGAGGTTCCAGTTGAAGAGGAAGGTCCTTCTGTCTGGCAACGAGGCGGTGGCCTTGGGAGCCTATCAGGCGGGGGTCTCGGTGGCCGCAGCTTACCCGGGCACCCCCAGCACCCAGATCCTCGAGGAGCTGAGCAAGTTCCCCGAGGTCTACTGCGAATGGTCGAGCAACGAGAAGGTGGCCCTGGAGGTCGCGATCGGTGCTGCGCTGGGCGGAAAGAGGTCGCTGGCTGCCATGAAGCACGTGGGCCTCAACGTGGCCGCGGATTCCTGGATGACCCTGACCTACATCGGCGTGAACGCGGGCCTGGTGCTGGCGGTGGCGGATGACCCGGGTATGCATTCCTCCCAGAACGAGCAGGACACCCGGTACTACGCTCTTTTGGCCAAGGCTCCCATGTTGGAGCCGTCCGACAGCCAGGAAGCCTTGGACCTGGTGAAAGAGGCCTTCCGCATCTCGGAGAGGTTCGATCTGCCGGTCCTCCTCCGCCTGGAGACCAGGATAAGCCATTCCCGCACCGTGGTGGAGGTGGAGGATGGACCCAGGGAAGAGGTGGATTACCCCTATCGGAAGGACGCGGTGAAAAGGGTCATGATCCCCGCCCACGCCCGGATGCGCCACCCAGTCCTGCTCGAGAAGCTGGAGGAACTCAAGAGATTCGGCGAGGTCTTTCCCTACAACCGGGTGGAGATGGGCGATCCCCGGGTGGGGATAGTCACCTCCGGCGTCTGTTACCAGTACGTGAGGGAGGCCTTCCCGAACGCCAGCGTCCTCAAGTTGACCATGACCTATCCCTTGCCCGAGAGGATGGTGAGGGAGTTCTGCTCCCATTTCCACCGGGTATACGTGGTGGAAGAGCTCGAGCCCTTTCTCGAGACGGCCCTCAAGTCCATGGGGATAGACGCGGTCGGAAAGGCCAGGATACCCAGGGTCGGAGAGCTGAACCCCGATATAGTGGCGGAGGCCTTCCGGGAGCTGGTGGAGCTGGACGGCGGGACGCCTCCCCGGAGCTGGCCTGCGGCGGATGTGGGGCGGAAGTCCGACTTGCCCGCCCGCCCGCCGGTGATGTGCCCCGGTTGTCCTCACCGGGGGCTCTTCTACGCTTTGAGGAGGATGAGGGCCACGGTTTCGGGGGATATCGGTTGCTATACCCTGAGCGTGCTGCCGCCCCTCCAGGGCATCGACTGCCAGGTCTGCATGGGGGCGGGCATCGGCATGGCCCTGGGGCTGGAGAGGGCCTTCTCCCAGAGCAACCTGAACGCCGAAAGGGCGGGGAAGGTGGTGGGCGCGCTGGGGGATTCCACCTTCATCCACGCCGGGATACCCGCCCTGGTAGACATGGTCTACAACAAGACCCCCGTGACCGTGATAATCCTGGACAACCGGACCACCGCCATGACCGGGTTCCAGGAGCATCCCGGAACGGGGAGGACCATCCGGGGCGAAGAGACCCACGCCCTCGACCTGGAGGCGCTCTGCCGGGCGGTGGGGGTAAAGAGGGTTCGGGTGGTGGATCCCTGGGACCTGGAGGGGACGGAAAGGGCGCTCCGGGAGGAGTTGGAGGCAGGGGAGCCATCGGTGGTCATCTCCCGGCGCCCCTGCTCCTTGAAGGAGCGGCCGGATAAGCATGTCGTTTATCGCGTTGACCGCGATGGTTGCGACGCGTGCTGGAGGTGCCTGCGCCTTGGCTGCCCGGCCCTTTCCAGGAGGGAGGAAAAGGCCTGGATAGACGGGGACCTCTGCCGGGGCTGTTCCATGTGTGCCCAGCTGTGTGCCAAGGGGGCGATAGAGGAGGTGGGAGATGCCTGACGCGGTCCTGGCCGGCGTGGGGGGACAGGGCACGGTGCTCTCTACCCGGGTGCTGGCGGAGGCGGCATTGCTTTCGGGGTATGACGTGAAGACCTCCGAGGTGCACGGGATGGCCCAGCGGGGAGGAAGCGTGGTG
>JBBFMI010000260.1:0-2873 GCA_037478635.1 Candidatus Geothermincolales bacterium
AGGGTGAACTACACGGGGGCCCAGAACGTGGCCCTGGCGTGCCTGGAGGCGGGATGCGCCTGCGCCTTCATCAGCTCCGACTACGTGTTCGACGGCAGGAAGAACGCCCCCTACACCGAGCTGGACGAGCCCAACCCCCAGGGCGTCTACGGGAGGGCCAAGCTGGCGGCGGAGAGGTACATCGCCTCCGTGTTGTCCCGCTACTTCATCTTCCGCACCCAGTGGTTGTTCGGGAAGGGAGGCAAGAGGAACTTCGTCAAGAGCATCCTGCGCAACGCCGCCGAGAAGGGCTCCCTCAGGGTGGTCACCGACGAGGTGGGAAGCCCCACCTGCACCTGGGACCTGGCCCAGGTCATCCACGCGGTCTGCAGCTCCGGGAAATACGGCCTTTACCACGCCACCAACCAGGGGATATGCTCCCGCTACGAGTTCGCCCTGAAAATCCTGGAGTTCGCCGGCTGGAAGGACGTGCCGGTGGAGCCGATAAAATACGCCGAACTGGGCCTTCCCTGTCCCCGGCCGCCCTTCTCCCCCCTGGACAACATGAACCTCCGCCTGCACGGCTTCCCCCTGGCCCGTCCTTTCGAGGAGCCCCTGCGGGAATACGTCGAATGGTTGCTGGTCCAGGAGGGATACGGACGATGATGGGAAGGCTTTCCTTACCCGACACCGCGATCTCACCGCGAGCTATATCCGCCAAGGGCCAAACATGGAAGCCATCGAGGGGGCGCGCGCCCGATGCACGACGACGTCCCTTTCCCCCGGAAGTCCCGGAAGAAGGATGACATCCAGGATCACGACTCCCCATCCCACCGGCCTGGGTCCGCGATAACCAGGGTTCTGCCAAGCCCGGGCGGTACCGTAGACGCGGGGGCTATCCCGGCCAGGTGGCCCTCGCCCTTCCCCCGAAGGCCACCGCGGCCAATGAACCGGCGCTTCCGAGCCAGAACCCTATGCCAACGCCGCTCAGATATTTCCAGGCATCCAGGGCCTGCGCCTTTTCCACCCCCACCCCCCCGACCAGCCTGAGCCCCACGAAGGCCAGCAGGCAGAACACCGAGAGCAGGGATAGGACCTCGCCCAGGTTCAGGAGGAAGTCCTTCCTCCACCCGAGCAGGAAGACGCCCTCCAGCAGAAGGGCAAGGCCGAGGAGCACGGTGAGGGCAGTGCCCTCCACAAGCTGGAATCCGCTCACCCCCTTGGGCAATATCAGCGAACCGTTCGCCCAGGGGAGCCCGTAGGAGGAGATGCCCACCATGCAGCCCGCAAGCGCCGCCACCGCCCATAAAACGGCTTCCTTTCGGTCCCTCTCCTTCAACTCCCTCAACGGGACCCTCGCCTGGGCAGGGCTTTCCCACCGGTGCACCGCCCCCGGGGGGACCCGCGGGCGGGCCTCGCTCCCGGTCGGATATAGGGGGCGAGGATCCCGGGTCGCCGGATGGCCGACCTTCCTTCCGGGGGCCGCAACCCCTGCCGGGGACCCGTCTTCCGCCGGGGCGTCCACTTCCTGCCGAGACCGCTCTTTTTCTGAGTAGATCCTGGCTATCAGGCTCATCCACTCCCGGTCGCGGTGGATCAGGAAGGCGCCGTCGCTCTCGTATTCCACCGGGGAGAACTCCTCCAGCCTTCCCGCTTCCTCGAGATCCCGCTGGCGGGCGGTATCCCGGTCGAAGGTCTCCTCCTCCCCCTTCATGCCCAGCCTGGCCCTGATGCGGAGGAACTCCTCCCGCATCTCTCTCATGCTCTGGAAACGCCGGTCGGGGTCCTTCTCCAGCGCCCGGTGGATCAGCCTGGCCAGGTCCTCAGGGACGTCATCCCTCAGTTCCCTCAAGGGCCTTTCCCGCTCGTTGACTATCCGGTAAAGGATGGCGTAATCCCCGTCGGCGTCAAAGGGCCTGGTCCCGGTGAGGAGTTCGTACATGGCGGCCCCCCAGGAGAAGACGTCCACCCGGTGGTCGTATCCCTCGCCGGCTATCATCTCGGGGGCTATGTAGTTAGGGGTCCCCAGGATGCTCTCCCGGGTGAGGGTGCCGGGCGAATGGATGATCTTGGCGATGCCGAAATCCGCCACCTTTATGCTGCCGTTCTCCAGGACGAATATGTTGTCCGGCTTTATATCCCGGTGGATGACGCCCCTGGAGTGGGCGTAGTCCAGGGCGTCGCAGACCATCGGCGCCAAGCCCAACAGCTCGGCGGGGGACAGCAGCCTCTCCTCCAGGATATCCCGGAGGGTCTTTCCCTCCAGGTATTCCATCACGATGAAGGCCTTGTTGGGGCCCCACAGGAAATCGTGGACGGTGAGGATGTGGGGATGGGACAGGCGGGCCGCCGCCTGCGCCTCCCGGCGGAACCTGTTCTTGGCCTCCTCCCGCTCTTCCCCCTCGAGGTGGGCGGGGAGCACCAGCTCCTTGATGGCCACCTCCCGGTCGAGGAGCTGGTCGTAGGCGAGGAAGACGCGGCCCATGGCCCCCCTTCCCAGTTCCCTTATAACGCGGTACCTCGAGGCCAAACCTACATCCCCACCCTGCTCGGATCACGTTTAAAAGCGGGTTCCGTTCGCTTAACTTTATCGGACAGGGCGATGGGGAACATGAGAGAGCTGGAGAGATCCACGCTTTACCAATCGAGTTTACGAATCGAGCGGGAAGGGATCCCGAGCGCGGGAGGGCACGTTCCGGTGGATGAGCGGCCGACGGTCATCCCTGGACTGGACTCCACGCCAGGGAGCACGAGGTCTCCAGAGGTCCACCGCGCGCGGTTCCAGGTCTTCCTCGGTCCCCCGCCCCTCGGCCTCAGGCGCGGAACACCAATCGGAGCAGTCCCAGGGCGATCTCGTCCCCGTCCTCCAGGAGCCTGGGCTTGAAGGGCTCGAG
>JBBFMI010000261.1:0-2870 GCA_037478635.1 Candidatus Geothermincolales bacterium
GCAGGATGAGGCTCACGTTCAGGCTGTACCGTCGCGCCCTGCTGATCTCCTCCGAGAGGCGGCGCAGGAAGTAGTGCTGGTTGTAGAGGCCGGTCAGGGAATCCAGGTTCAGGTTGGCCTCCAGCTCGGAATAAAGCCTGGCGATCTGCAAGACCAACCCGGCCTGGTCCGCCACCAGGGAGAAAAGGGACAGCCTCAGGGAATCCAGCTCGCTCTCTCCCTCGTTTCCCAGAAGGAAGACGCCGACCACCCGTCCCTCCGCCCTCATGGGCACCAGGATGGCCTTGCTGACGCCCTCCCTGCTCAAGAACTCGAACTCTTCGGACTCCTCCGTCACCTTCCCCTGCAGGGGCCTTCCCCGGTTGAAGACCTCCCCGCAGAGGGAGGAGTTCATGCTCAGGCTCCGGCCCGTCAACCCCTCCACCTTGCTGCCCCGGGCCATGAGGACCACCATCTCCGACCCCACCTCGCCGGGCACGGCTATCATGCCGAATCTCATGTCGAACAGGGCCATGGCCCTGTCCATCAGCTGGGCCAGCTTCGGGAACGGGTCGCTGTACGCATCGGCCAAGCGGGTGTCCGAACACAGGGAAGTGACCTGCTCGATCTCCTCCTTTATCCTCCTTTCCAGTACCGCCCTCCCGGAGAGAAAAGACGTCAGGTACTCCATGCTCGCCCCCTCCCACACCGGTACCACTTCCCCCGAAAAGACCTCCTCGCCGGCCTCCTGGGCCAGAAAGACCACGTCGGGACGGGTCCGCTCCTCCAGCTCCCTTGGGTCATCGAAAAGCGGTGGGAGGGGCAAAGACCCCGGCCATTCCCCCGGAGTCTTCCCTGTCACGATGCCGACCATCTCGACCCGGGGATCCCCGGAGAGCGCCTCCACCAGGCGGGCACAGGCCTCGTTGAAGCCGACAAAGGCCACCCGGATGCGGTCTCTCAAGATACCCCCTTCCCCTCTTTCGCGCCCAGGAAAGGCAGCGGGATCGTAGGCGGAGTTCCCGGTTCTCGTGTCCATCGCCTTGCTTCCTCTTCCGCGTCCGCGATTCCATTCCCTTCCATCCGAATAGCTTGTAGACAATATTCTATTACCGACACCTACTTTTGGAAATACTCGCCGGTAACCTGGCAAAAACCAGGCGGCCTGGCACAGGCAAGACGTCGGTGAAACGTGTTCCTGCTCTGCAGCTCACCTGGCGAGGTTTTTCCGGAAAAACTGCGACCCGGTCTTGCGGGACCTCACCTGGCACGCCCTGCGGAAAGCCCGAACCAATGCTCGCCTGGCACGCCCCGCGGAAAGCCCGGGCCCAATGTAACCAGTCCTGACCATCGCCTCCAAACGGGAGATGGACCCCGAGGAAGATGACGGTAGCGAACGCGCACCACGCGGAGGGAGGAAAGGAGCCAGACCAGGAATCAGGTCTCGTCCCCGTCTTCAAGGATATCCACGTCGTCGTCGTAGACCCGCTCGCCTTTCCATATCCTGGGAAGGGTGATAACGAAGAAGCTGACCAGGATGACTGCCAGGAGGATGTACACGGGTTTCTTGGAGTCCATGAACTCCAGGGAAAGGGCCACGCCGGTCAGCAGCGCCGTCCAGAGGTATATGATGAGCACCGCCTGGCGGTGGGAATGGCCGATGTTCAGCAGCCGGTGATGGATGTGCTCCTTGTCCGCGTGATGGAAAGGCTTTCCAGCCCTTGCCCTGCGCAGGACGGCGAGCCCGGTGTCCAGCACCGGGATAGCGAGGATTATGACCGGGGTGAAAAGGGTCGCGATGGCGGTGCGCTTCAGGATGCCCTGGATCCCCACCGCCCCGAGTATGAAGCCGAGGAACATGGACCCGGTATCGCCCATGAATATCTTGGCGGGATTGAAGTTGTAGCGCAGAAAGCCGAGGCAGGAACCGGCCACCGCCGCCGACACCAGCATGGCATGGAGGATGTTCACGTCCCTTCCCACGTTGAGCCCGTAGGAGAAGAAGGCGAGGGAGGTTATCAGGCACACCCCCGCCGCCAGGCCGTCCAGGCCGTCGATGAGGTTTATGATGTTGGTGAAGACGAGGAGCCAGACGACGGTCAGGAAAATGGAAAGGACGGGGCTTCCGCTCAGGTCTATCACCGTGCCCCGGATGAAGGTCAGCGTGTTTATCTCCACCCCGAAGCTTATAAGGACGAGCGACGACAGGACCTGCCCTGCCAGCTTCTTCCATGGAGAGAGATGGAAGATGTCGTCGATCACGCCCACGATGGCCATCAGGGAGGCGGATAGGAGTATTCCCAGGAGCTGGAGGGAGGAATAGGCGGCATCCATCTCCTCCGAACCCAGGCGGGGGAAGGCGGCCACCAGCGCCCTCCCCACCAACACCGCCACGATGACCGAGAGCATTATGGCCACTCCCCCCAGGGTGGGGGTGGGTTCCTCGTGCACCTTCCTGTCGTGGGGCACGTCCACCGCGCCCACCCTCACGGCCAGCCGCCGCACCAGGGGCGTCAGGAGCAGGCACAATACGAGGGCGCACGCCGCGACCAACAGGAATATCAACTCAGCCCTCCTCTTCCTCGCCCACCAAGGGGAAGTGCACCAGTTCCAGGCCCGCTTCCTCCGCCATCACCTCGGCCAGGCTGTCCTCGTAACCCTCGGCATAGAAGACCTTCCTTATGCCCGAGTTTATCAACATCTTGGTGCAGAGCACGCAGGGCCTGTGGGTACAGTAAAGGGTCCCTCCCCTGACCGACACCCCGTGATAAGCCGCCTGGAGGAGAGCGTTCTGCTCGGCATGCAGTCCCCGGCAGAGCTCGTGTCTCTCACCCGGGGGCACGTTTTCCCTCTCCCGGAGACAACCGGTCTGCAGGCAGTGGGAAAGCCCC
>JBBFMI010000262.1:0-2870 GCA_037478635.1 Candidatus Geothermincolales bacterium
AGGAACTACGCCGGCGCATTTCTGAAGTGGAGAAGGCGGAAAAGGAGGCCCTGAAGAACCTGGAGAGGTTGAGCCGGAGCTTGGAGGAGCAGAGGAGAGAATATCAGCGGATAAGGATGGAGAAAGAGAGGCTTGCAGCGGACCTGGAAAAATTAACGGGCCCCATAGGATGAGCCAGAAGGGAGAAACGGATGCCTGACCACGGGGGAGAGGATTATCTTCTTGCGCTCTACACCAGCCCGAGGAGAAAGGGAAATACCTCCCTGTTGCTGGATTCCTTGGTGGAGGAGGCAGAGAGAACGGGCCTGAAGGTCGTCTCCTTTCATGTTTCCAGGATGGACATCCGGCCCTGTCGTGGATGTAACGCATGTTCCCGGGACGGCGAATGCGTTCAGAAGGACGAGATGCAGATGATCTACCCCCACTTGAAAGAGGCGCGATGGATAGTCCTGGCGGCTCCCGTATTTTCCATGCACCTCTGCGCCCAGGCCAAGATCCTGGTGGATCGTTGTCAACCCTTCTGGGCCCTTCGCTATGTCCTGAAGGAGGACTTTATCCCCCTCGAAAGGGAAAGATCGCGGAGGGGGCTTCTCATCTCCTGCTGCGGCAGGGACGTTCCCGAGACCTTCGACGGGCTCACGCCCACGGTGAGCTATTTTTTCCGGGTGCTAAGGGTGGGGAATTGGGAGAGGTTGGTCTTCTCGGCCGTGGATGCGGCCGGAGATATCTTGAAGGTGGAGGGCGCCCTGGACAGGGCAAGGGAATGGGCCAGGAGTCTCAGGGGATCCGAGGGGTGAGTGCCCCGGGAAGACGAGGTAACGGAGCGGCCTTCGGGCCCCTGATCTCGGCTAAGGCGAAGTGACGGCTATGGGCGATAGGGCGGAACATCTCCCTCCTTATACGCTGTACGTAGACTATTATTCCGAGAACATTGCCCCATACTTGTTCGACATGTGGGAGGCCGCTTTTCGCCTTCTGGTGCTTCCACGTATCACCAGGGCTCGTGCCTGTGCAGACGTGGCCTGCGGTCCAGGCATGGCGGCGGCGTTCCTAACGGACCTGTTCGATGCGGTCATGGGCGTGGATATATCCCTTGCCATGTTGCGCAGGGCAAGGGAGAACACGCTGAGCGAGAAGGCTGCGTTTCTCCGTCAAGACATGCGTTTCCTGGCGCTTCCCTTCCGAGTGGACTTCATCAACTGCTGGGGAGACTCCATTAATCATCTGCTGCGGGAGGAGGACCTCTTGTGGGCCTTTCGCTCCTTCTCCAAGAACCTGAACGAAGGAGGGCTGCTTTTCTTCGACTTCAACCTGGAGCGGCAACTCAAGGACGGAGCGGGAGATGAGTGGTACGAGATGGAGTCGAACGGGGGAAGGGCCAACTGGAGGCTGACCTGGAGGAATGACGACAAGACGGCCTTCCTGGAAATTTTGTTCTACGACCGCCAGGGCCAGGAGATCGGAAGGGAGATCATCCGGGAGAAAGCCCATTCCGTAAGTACCGTATCAGACCTGTTGAATCGGGCCGGCTTTAAGCCCCTCGCGTGGGTTGACGCAGCGACCCTGGGAGCGCCGGAACAGAATTCGCGAAGATTGGCGGTTCTTTCCGTAAAGACATGATCTCCCATCTCGAGCAACCTCCTTTCACCTTTGTCGACCACCTGCCGTGGACCTTGGATGCTGTATCGTGTCGTTGGGCGCTTTGCTGATCGAAAAAGGTTGGGAAAACACCCTCTCTTCCTGGCAAGACGTGCAAAATCGAGAGGATGTAGGAAGTGATCTCCCAGCGTCCAATCTCGCGAACGTGTTACTTCATCTGAAGCCTGTTGGATTGTTGAGAGGAAACGGTTGGGATGTGTTGTTCCAAGGCTAGAGAACAAAGTTGAACGCCTGTCCAGGTAGATGGTAGATTAACGAAGAACCTTCCGGCGTCTTTTGATCAACGGGAAGATCGCAAGAGCCAGTTGATTGTCCATGCCCTGAACGGCTGGTCGGTTTGCCTTTTAGTTCGTGGTTTCGTGACGAGACCGGAAAGGAGGGAGTGGTCGATGGCACTGATGAACGGGGGCGAGGTCTTAGTAAGATGCCTTCTCAAAGAGGGAGTGAGGTGGGTTTTCGGGATTCCCGGAGGCCAGCTGTGCACCTTCGTCGATGCCATCTACAGGGTGGGGAGGCCCCAGGGGATGGAATTCATAATGACCCATCACGAGGCGGTGGCCGCCAGCATGGCGGATGCCGTCTCCAGGACCACCGATATGGTGGGGGTGTGCACGGGAACGGTGGGTCCGGGCGCCATAAACCTGGTGACGGGGGTATATGCCGCGTACAACGACGGCGTACCCATGGTGGTGATAACCCCCCAGATCCATTCAAACCGATCCTATCCCTTCCGGGGTTCCCAGCAACAGCTGGACCAGTTTCACCTGTTCCAGCCCATAACCAAGTGGAACGCGGTGGTCAACCGCTGGGAGCGGATACCGGAGATGGTACAGAGAGCTTTCCGGGTGGCCACCACGGGAAGGCCGGGCCCCGTTCACCTGGATATCACTGTGGACGTGCTCTTCGAGTCCCGGGACGATAGCGAGATAAAGTTCCTTTCCCCCGAAAGGTACCGCCCCATGGTAAGGCCCCACGGCGACCCGGATGCCGTGGACAGGGCGGTGGATATGCTGCTTTCAGCCCAACGTCCCCTTATCCACGCCGGTTTCGGCGTGATGAGGTCCGGTGCCTGGGAAGAGTTGAGGGAATTGGCAGAGTACCTCCAGATACCGGTGACGACGAGCCCTTCGGGCAGGGGGGCGTTGCCGGAGGACCATCCTCTACTCCTCCTGCCCAAGGGCGGGGGAGCCCTCATGGCGGAATCCACCTCC
>JBBFMI010000263.1:0-2841 GCA_037478635.1 Candidatus Geothermincolales bacterium
CCTCCCACCATCGCGCCATGGTATATCTGGACGTAATCCCGCACGTCCATGAAGGGGTTCTCCTCGGGGAGGCCCACCGCCCCCACCGCCACGTGGGAGTAGATCCGCACTCCCCTCCCGATGCGCGTCCTTCTCCCTATGAGCACTCCTATGGGGTGGTCGAGGTGGAAGTCGGGGCCTATGTCCGCGTCGGGATGGATCTCGACCCCGCATAGGAAGTAGTTGAGCCGGTAGCCGAGAAAGGCCAGGTTTATGTGGCCCTTCAGGTAGAGCATCCGGTACAAGCGGTAAAGGGCTATGGCCTGGTTGCCGGGGTGGAGGAAGATGTCCCTCATAAGGTTCCCGAAACCCTTGCGCTTCAGGGCCAGGCGGAAGTCCTCCAGGAAGTGCGATGCGGCCGACTCCTGCACGTCGCTCACCCCCTCTTCGCCTTCGCCTTCTCCAGCTTGGACCTCACCCACTTCCTGAGGGTGTCCCAGGAACCGTAGATTATCATCGCCGTCTCGTAGGGCTTGCTCTCCAGGAAACGCACGGTTTCCGGGGAGACCACTTTCCTACCCCTCAAGACCTGGGGCAAGCCGAGAAGGGTGTCCTCGATGCCCCGGAAGAAGTCCTTGAAGGTGCGGTACTTGATGGCGTAGAGGACGAAGAAGACCAGGTAGGCCAGGGATTTCTGGAGGGCTTTCCCCAGGGGATAGAACCTGGCCAGGTACCACCATCCCCCGGTCATGGTGATGTAAAGCCGGTGCCCCGGGTTGCGCACTTCCCGGGATATCTTGTGGCGGATCACCGCGGCGGGATGGTACACGATCCGGTACCCCCGGTCGATGGCCTTGGCGGAGATATTGCGCTCGAACTGGTAGAGGAGGATCTCCGGCTCGATGTAGCCGATCTCCTCCAGCACGTCCCGCCGGATCATGGCCCCGTTTCCGTGAAAGGTGGGCACGTCGAAGATGCCGTCGGACTCGTGCTGCTCCCGGGTGAACCAGCGCAGGGGATCGAACACCTCTCCGGTGTCGTAGTAGACGTTCTTGCAGTGCACCACCGCGATGCGGGGATCGGTGGCGAACACCCTGACCATCTTCTCCACCGCGTCGGGCTCCAGGACCCCGTCGTTGTCCTGGTGCAGGATGATGTCCCCGTGGGCAGTCTTGGCGCCGATGTTCAAGGCCTGGATGACTATGTTGTGAGGGGACTGGATGAACAGCACGTCGGGGAACTCGCTCTCCACCATCTCCCGGGTCCCATCGGTGGAGTTGTTGTCCACCACGATGATCTCCGACACGGGATAGGTCTGGGCCTTTATGGCCAGGATGGCCTCCCTTAGGTCGTCCTTCCGATGCCAGTTGGGTATGACGGCGCTGACCGTGGGCCGGAAATTCTTCGGGTCTGACCAGTCCAACAACGGCATCACCTCTCCTGGTCCAACGCGATCCGATATCGCCTCCTGTGGCCGGGATGGCCGGATCCAATGCCGCGGAAAAGGACACCTCGCTCAAACGCAAGGTCTTCGCCCGGTCTCACGCGGAACCGTTCGCCATCCCTGTACTCCCCTTTCGAGGTACCTGATGCTAAACACGTCAATGCTCGTCCCGATGATCTCGTCAAGTCCCTGCCGCCTCCCTCAACACGGCGTATATCTCCTCTGAAGTCCTCTTCCAGGAGAACATGCGCGCCCTCTCGAGCCCCTTTTCTCTAAGCTCTTCGGCCATCCCGCCCAGGCCCTTTATCACAGCTTCGCCCATGTCCTCGACATCCAGGGGATCGAAGTAGAGCACCGCGTCGCCCCCTACCTCGGGAAGGGCGCTGGAGCGCGCGCAGGCCACCGGGGCACCGCAGGCCATGGCCTCCACCACCGGCAGGCCGAACCCCTCGTACAGGGACGGGTAAGCGAAGAGGGAGCAGGCGTTGTACAGGAGCACCAGGTCCTCCTCCGGGACGTAATCCAGGTGGATGACGTCCTCCGCCATGCCCAGCCTCTCCGCCTCGCCCACGAAGTCCACCGGGGGCGAGAAAGGGGCGGGTATCCCCACCACTACCAGCTGTAAAGGCTCGCCCGTCCGCGAGGAGGCCAGGTGAACCGCCCTCACCAGGCGCTCCAAGTTCCTCCGGGTGTGGATGGCTCCCACCGTCAGGATGAACCGCTCCTTGAGCCCGTACTTTTTCCTTATCCCCTCCAGGGCCGCCGGGTCATCCACCGGGCGGAAGGCCTCCTCCGGGGCATTGGGCACCACCTTTATCTTGGTCGGTTCTATACCGAGGTAATGGGCGATCTCGCCCCGGGAGAACTCGCTGGGGGTGAGGACCCATTCCGCCCTCTTCACCGCCCTCCAGAAAAGGTCGTCGAAGAGGAAGCGGCGGTCCCGGCTGAACCACTCCGGGTGAGCCTTGAAGCTGATGTCGTGGACCGTGACCACCTCCGGGCAAACTCTCCACAGGGGGACGAAATAGGTGGGGGAGAAGTGCACGTCCACCCGGTCCCTCCTCATCTCCAGGGGCATCCGGACGTGCCTCCAGGTGATGGACGGAGCCCTCCTCAAGACCTTGAAGGTCACGTTGGGCGCCCCTATGCCGGGATCGGCCACATCCTGGGACAGGTAAACGTAGAAGAGGTCGTCGGCGCCTAACCTGGCCATGTGGGAGAGGACGTTCTTGAGGAACCTCGCCACCCCGTAGCGAGGCCCCTGGAGGGTCCTTCCCTCCACTCCCACGATCACCGCGCATCCCTCCCCTGGGCCTCCCGCTGCCCCTCCCCCGGGTCCCCCGCCGGGCCGGCCAGGGCTCCTTTCCCCCGCCTCAGCGCAGCTCCCACGCATGCCCGGGCCAGGCACTCCAGCTCGT
>JBBFMI010000264.1:0-1117 GCA_037478635.1 Candidatus Geothermincolales bacterium
CGATGCCGAGGGTCTGCAACTCTTCTCGGCCTGGCTGCCGCTGGGCGAGGCTCTGGGCAAGCTGCTGGCCCAGATCACCCAGGGCCGCCCCCAGGCGGTGGAGGTCTCGTACTACGGCGAGTTTGAGAAAAACCCCGACCCCATCGCCTCGGCAGTGGCCAAGGGCCTGCTGGAGCAGGTGCTGGAGGCCGGGGCCATCAACCTGGTCTCGGCCCGGCCACTGCTGCGCGACCGGGGCATCGCGCTGGTGACGCGCCAGGTGCAGGAGCCGCTCGATTACCGTCAGGTGCTGGAGGTGCGCCTCGAGACCGACAAGGAGACCCGCTGGTCCCTGGTGTGGAGGGAACACAAGGCGATCCTCGGACTCTGGGGGACCAAGTGCCGGCGCTGCGGTACTCAGCAGTACCCGCCCCAGAGGGTATGCGTCAACCCGGAATGCCAGGCCATCGACGAAATGGACGAGGTGTACCTGGCGGACAAGGGAGGAAAGGTCTTCACCTATACCGGCGACATGCTGGCCGCCTCCCTCAACCCGCCCGCGATCTACGGGAACGTAGAGATCAACGGGGGAGGACGGCTGCTCATGGACTTCACCGACTGCACCATCGAGGACCTGAAGGTGGGGATGCCGGTGGAGTTCAGCTTCCGGGTGAAGTTCTACGACCCCAAGAGGGACATCACCAACTATTTCTGGAAAGCGGTTCCCGCAGGGGAGGAGGTGAAGTGATATGACCACGGGCATACGGGACAAGGTGGTCATCCTCGGAATGGGTTGCACCAAGTTCGGGGAACGCTGGGACGCCGGAGCGGAGGACCTGATGCTCGAGGCCCTCACCGAGGCGCTGGAGGACGCGGGCATCGAGAAGAAGGACATCCAGGCCGCCTGGCTGGGCATCCACCTGGACGAGATCAGCATCGGCAAGGGAGCTACCTATGCCGGCGGGGTGCTCCACACCCCCTTCATCCCCTTCACCAGGGTGGACAACTTCTGCGCCTCGGGCACCGAGGCCTTCAGGGGCGCCTGCTATGCGGTGGCCTCCGGGGCCTACGAGATAGCCCTGGCCCTGGGAGTGGAGAAGTTGAAGGACACGGGTTACGGGGGACTGCCGGATTCCCC
>JBBFMI010000264.1:1127-2840 GCA_037478635.1 Candidatus Geothermincolales bacterium
CGGGCAGGAGGCGGTGATGATCGGGCCCAACGCCACCGCCCCCGGCATGTTCGCGCAGCTGGCCACAGCCTACGCCGCCAAGTACAAGATTCCCATGGACAAGTTGAAGGAGGCCATCACCCACGTGTCCTGGAAGAGCCACCAGAACGGGGCCAAGAACCCCAGGGCTCACCTGCGCAGGCCGGTGACCAAGGAACAGATCATGGGGGCCCCCATGGTGGCCTATCCGCTGGGGCTCTTCGACTGCTGCGGGGTGTCGGATGGATCGGCGGCGGCCATCGTGTGCACTCCGGAGGTGGCGAAGAAGCTAAAGCCGAACCAGCCCCTGGTCAAGGTCAAGGCCCTCCAGATCTCGGTGAGCTCCGGCGAGGAGGCCATGTTCAACAACTGGGACGGGGCCGGCATCGTCACCACCAGGACGGCCGCCCGCAAGGCCTACGAGGAGGCGGGGATAAAGGACCCCCGCAAGGAGATCAGTATGATGGAGGTCCACGATTGCTTCTCCATAACGGAGCTGGTGACCATGGAGGACCTGGGCATCTCCCCGCCGGGCAAGGCGCCTGAGGACATCCTCAGCGGGTTCTTCGACCTGGACGGGCAGATACCCTGCCAGACCGACGGGGGGCTCAAGTGTTTCGGCCACCCCATCGGGGCCTCGGGGATCCGCATGATATACGAGGTCTACAGCCAGCTGTTGGGCCGCTGGCCCGAGGACAGGGCGGTTAAGAACCCCAAGTTCGGGCTGACCCACAACCTGGGGGGAGTTCCGACCCAGAACGTGTGCTCCATCGCCATCTTCGGCGTGGACTGAGACGGCTGGCGCGGAAAGCCGTTCGAGGGGCGAGCCAAGACCGGTCCGGGGCGGACGCGCGAGCGGCGCCCCGGACCTTTTTGCGCCCTCCTACCCACGGGTATGGGGTTTCTACTGGATCGCTCTGGTCGAGAAGAACGGCTATTGCTCCGCCCCACGGCTATGGATTTCTACCGGGGAGTATAATTAGTCCGTCTCCCGGCCGGTTCGGTTTACCGGGGGAAAGCCGAGAGGAAGGCTGTACCAGGATTTAGCGCCCGAGGTGGGAGAGAGCCATGGACAGCTTGCTCAGGGTCATCATGGGAGGGATGGGTGCCGGGCGCCTCGTGCTCTACCTGAACTGCTCCCAGGCCACACTGAACACCCTCAGGAGGTATCTCCGGGTCCCGGACAAGGAGCCCTTGCTCTTCGCCTGTCCCCTGGAGGGCGGCGGCGCCGGGAGCGGCTCCACCTGCGGGATAGTGTCGGGAGGATGCCTGGCCATAACCCTGGGGCATCTCGGAGACCTGCTGGAGCCGGGGGAGGGAAAGGCGGATTCCCTGTATGCGAGGATGAGGGAGTACGCGCAGTGGTTCGGCGACAGGTTCGGAAGCACCCTGTGCCGTCGGCGGACCGGCCTCGACCTGGGAAGGCCGGTGGAGCTTGCCCGGTACCTGCTGGAGGGCCGTTTCCTTTCCAGGTGCGCCCGCTCCGCGGCGCCGGCCATCCGGCGGTTGGTGGGCATGGTGGAGGAGCCGCTTCCGGGAACGGGGCGTCCGGGGATCCTGGAAGATCGGCTTTTCAAGGAGGGGGGCCTGTGCGGCTCGGGGATCCTCGCGGAGGCAAGGAGGCGTTTCGGCCTGGGAAGCGTTACCCTGGAGAGGATCTCGGTGGCCCTGGACGGAGGAGTGGGACTCTCGGGG
>JBBFMI010000265.1:0-2825 GCA_037478635.1 Candidatus Geothermincolales bacterium
ATCGCCTTTCATCTCCACCCCTCCTCGTCAATCTCGCGGATCATCTCTACCACCAGGTCCAGGGCCACGCCCAGCGACTCGGGCTTTATCCGTTCGATGGTGTCCAAGCGGGTGTGATAATGGGGAACCAGGCGGGTGGTGTCCCACAGGGTTATGCAGACCGAGGGGATCCCCGCCAGGGCAAAGGCGCTGGCGTCGGTGGCGCCCAGGGGAAGCACGCCCCTGCGGATCGGGTATCCGAGCTTTCCCGCGCAGTTGACCGCCAGGTCCACCAGGCGGGGATCCATCTTCCCTCCCGGCCAGATCTCCTTCTCGAACACGGTAAGGAACGCCTGGTCGTATATGCCGTCGAGGAATATGGCATAGGTCGGCATGTCTTTCAACTCCGGGGCGTGGGCGGCCGCGTACCTCTTGGCTCCCCGAAGGCCGGCCTCTTCGGAGGAGAGGGCGAGGAGCACCACCTCGGTCCGTTCCGGGAAGAAGCCACCGTCCTTCCCGCTCTCCTCCAGGTACCTGGCCAGGCCCGCCAGGACCGCCACTCCTGCCATGTCGTCCATGGCGCCGGGGACCACGTCGGAAGTGTGGAAGAAGAAGAAGGGAGCCACCACCGGGGTGAAGGCCGCCAGCGCTATGCCCAGGCCCAGGAACGCGCGGGATTCCGGGAAGCCCCACGGGTCGGTCGCCGTCCTGGCCAGGCTGGACCCGAGGAGCAGCAGCAATGCGAAGACCGCGAGCCCCATCAGGATGGGGGAGAAGCCCTTGAACCAGTACCAGATCTTGAACTCGTAGGCCGAATCGAGGTGCGCGGATACCAGCACCCTTTTTTCCGGGGTTTTCCTGGGGCTTATGACGCCCACCACGTTCTCACCTTCCCTTTTCGGGTAGAGGAAGTCGACGAACTCCTTGTAGCGGACCACTTCGAGGACGAAGACCGCGATGGCCACCAGCGAAGCGGCCAGGGCAATGGGCGGGATGAAAAAGTAGAAGACCACGCCGAAAAGGTAGAGGGCCACCAGGTAGGGGAAGAAGCCCATGAAAGCGGTGGGGCTGCAGGTGAAGGCCTCGAAGGATACCCGGTCGCAGGCTCTCTCGATCTCCTGGGCGAAAAGCCGTCCGAGCCGGCGTTCCTCCTCGCTGCAGGATTCCCGGGGTCCTATCTCCTTCATCACTCTCTCTATGAGGCCGTACATGTAGTCGACCAAGGCCTTGTCAGCCAATGCCTTTCACCTCCCTCGGACCCTGCGTTTTCCGAAGCACGGTCCCAAGTGCGATTTCCCGGACCACGCGCTTCTTTCCCGCTCCTCAACCGGACCCCTCATGCTTTTTCCTGGCCGCCTTGGCTTCCAGGATGTAGTCGAAGGGGGTTCCCGTCCTCAGCTCCGTCCAGTGCCTGACCTTTATCCCCTCCTCCCTCCAGGTGAGCAGGTGATCGAAGGGGGTCGAGGGGGCCCGGTAGGGGTTGGGGTGGTCGTAGTAATGGTCCGGGTGCTCCCGCATGTCCGCCTGCCAGGCCTTGGCGATGTCCTCGCAGGTGGCGATCACCCGGGCCGGGTTACCCGCCACCACGGTCCCGTCGGGTACGTCCTTGGTCACCACCGAGCCGGGAGCCACGCCGCTGTGCTTTCCTATGGTTACCCCCGGAAGGATCACCGACCGGGTACCCACCACCGCGTTATACCCGATCCTGGTGGGCCTTACCCTCAGGGGCAGGTCGCCTACGCTGTTGGGGCCCGCGTCGTGGGCGTAGATCACGCAGCCAAAGCCGAGGCAGGCGTAGTCCTCGATGATGATGGACTTGGGGGTGGTTACCTCGATGAAGACGCCGAGGTCCACGAAGGTGTGTTCCCCCAGTTCCACCCCCCTTTTCCTTATGAAGCGCTTTCTCGCCTCCATGTCCGGGTGCCACATGGAAAGGAGGATCACCATCCGGTAATCCAGGAAAGCCAGAGCGTCGAGGAGGGCGTTCACCACCTTGCCGGCGGCCAGGTTCCTGGCGAGGAAGGTGTACCCCCTGGCCAGGAGCAGGTATCTTTTAAGCTTGTCGGAAGGCATGTCCCCAGCCCCCTTTCGTCCCTCTGTGGCCATGTTCATCCTCGGCTATTTATGGACATTTTAATCGCCCGCTGTGACGCGGGTAAGGCGGCGTCAAAAAATGATCATTCGATGATCTCATCGATCTTCCGCCGTGACGGGGCAATACCCTGCTCCTCCCCGGGTGGCGGCAAGGGCAAGGCCGGCCCGGGCGAGGAAAGCTTGGCTTGCCGATCCGGGGGGTCGGAGGCGCTGGCCATTTGCCGCAGGAGGTGACCCGTATTAAGGGCCTTCGGCGGGAACATGGCTTGACGGAAGGGCGTCGACTTTATAATAGAAATTGAGCCTCTTGAATCTTTCCCTTTCTTCACGCCTTGGCGTTCTTCGATCTATCGATATCGTCGACGAAAGGAGGTGTTTGACGGGTGAGGACCGTGGTCAGGTGCGAACGCTGTGGGAGCGTCGGTTCCATCGAGTTCGGCATGTGCCAGGTCTGTCTCGCTGAATACCCCGAGGACCTATCCACCGGCCTCAATGACCACGATGATCTTTACGCGGGAAGAGCCGGTTTCCGTGAACGGGAAGGGGTCCTGGTGGGCACCACGTAGCGGGCGCAGGATCCTTTCTATCGGACCCGACCCGTTTTCCTCGCCATTTTTTTATGCCTTCTTTTCCGCCTTTTCGCCCCAGGGGTATCGCCTTCGTCCCCGTTAGGCTCTTGGTCTTGTGTTTTTCGATCCCCCTGTTTCCGGCCGGATCCCGGGATGGATCATCGCTGGTCCGTCCTGGGGAAA
>JBBFMI010000266.1:0-2746 GCA_037478635.1 Candidatus Geothermincolales bacterium
GGAGAAGGGGTTCCCCAGCGCCTGAGAAAGCTGGTGGAGACCTGCCTGGAGAGCGATGGGCGCCACGGTTTTGCCGATGTCTCGGAGCTGCTGAGGGAGACCGTCTCTTCCCTGAGAGAAGAACAACCGATGGTCGCAGTGCCGCCCGTTCCCGAAGTGCCCAGGGAGGAGCCCGCGGAAGGGGAGGTCGGGAAAAAGGGAAAGCCGGCGCGCTGGCGACTCTGGGCGGCCCTGGCGAGCGTCCTGGTGGCCGCCGTGCTCCTCCTGTTCTGGATCCTGAGCATGGTCATAGGACACAGCAAGGTCATGGTGCCCAACCTGGTCCAGATGGACCTCTACGAGGCCCAGAAAGTCGCGGCGGATGCAGACCTGGGGGTCCTGGTGGTGGGGAGGGCCCATTATGCCGACGTCAGGGCGGGTTGCGTCGCTTCCCAGGATCCCAAGCCCGGGGTGATGGTGAAGAAGAAAACGGTGATAAAGGTGCTGGAGAGCCTGGGACCGCTGGTGGTGCCAAACCTGAGCGGCTTGGACCTGGACGCGGCCAAGCTCCTCCTCGAGCAGAGGGGATTCAGGGTGGGGAAAGTGGTTTACCGGGAAACAAGCGAATACAAGGAGAACGTGGTGATCGAGAGCGACCCCCCCTACGGGGAAAAGCTCTCGGAGGGAGCATCGGTGGACCTGGTGGTGAGCAAAAGGCCGGGCTAAGGCCCGGCATAGCTGTCCATGAGCCTGGAATCGTCCCGCTGTAGCTGCGGGAAGAAAACCCCGAGTCGCTAAAACGGATATTCGATGGAAAAGAATGGATGAGGGTCTCAGGAGAGAGGCCGATCGGAGGAAGGGGGGAAGGGAACGTCGACACCTTGCCGGGGCACAGAACAGTTTTTCGCCTGTGAATTGGCAGGAACCATGCCAGGATTTGGGCTATCTATCTTTATGTGCGATTCATGACCGCGCAAGGAGAGGAGATCTTTTAGGTCGATGGCCCCTCGTCGGACGGGTATCTCCCGGTTTGAGGGGGCCGTGCCCGTGATCCATCGCGGGAAAAGGCGAGAAGGAATTTTGCCGACGAGGATGGAAACCTCGAAAAAAGGCTGAAAAACCTCTAACGGCGGGGTTATTGAAACCCCGGGCTCAGCCCTGCAAAACGCGGGGAGCGTATCGACGACAGCACGGGTCGAGTCCAGGAGAGGGAGATGCTGGGAAGGGTTCTGGGCGAGCGATATAGGCTCAAGGAGAAGCTCGGCAGCGGGGGGATGGCCGACGTTTACCTTGCCGACGACCTTCTCCTCAACCGGGAGGTGGCGGTGAAGGTCCTCCATCCCCAGTTCGCCTCCGACCCTTCCTACATCCAGCGTTTCCTGCACGAGGCGCAGGCGGCGGCCAATCTCAACCACCCTGCCATCGTCGACGTGTATGACTGGGGGAACGACGGCGAGCTCTATTACCTGGTGATGGAGTTCGTGGAGGGCATGGACCTGAAGCAGGTGATCCAGAGGGAGGGGAGATTGCTCCCGGCCAGGGCTGCCGAGATAGCCGCCGAGATAGCCTCCGCCTTGCAGTTCGCCCACCAGCGCAAACTGGTGCACAGGGATATAAAGCCCCACAACATATTCATCACCAACCTCGGCCAGGTAAAGGTGATGGACCTGGGGATAGCCAGGGTGGGGGCCGGGAACGGTATGACCCAGACCGGCATGGTGATGGGCACCCCCCAGTACATATCACCGGAGCAAGCCCAGGGCCTTTCGGTGGACGGCAGGTCTGACATATATTCCCTGGGCGTCGTACTCTACGAGATGGTCACCGGAAGGGTCCCCTTCGACGATCCCAACCCCATGACGGTGGCTTACAAACAGGTGAAAGAAGAACCATTGCCGCCCTCCGCGCTGGTGCCCGACGTACCTCCGGCCCTGGAGGCCATAATCATGAAGGCCATGGCCAAGAACCCCGCCAACCGCTACCAGACGGCCCAGGAGATGAAGGCGGACCTGCTCCGGTTCCTGGACGGGTTGCCGGTATCGGCGGCCCCCTTGCTTCCCGAGAGGACCCAGCCGGCGGAGGGGCCTGTACAGACGTTCCCGGCGGCGGAGGCCAGGCCTTCCCGGTGGTGGATATGGGCCCTGGTGGGGCTCGGCGTGCTGGCCTTGCTGGCCCTGGTCCTTGCCCTGACCCTGGGAAGGGGAACGGCCAAGGTGGAAGTGCCTGAACTCCGGGGGATGAGCGAGGAACAGGCCAGGAAGACCCTGGAGGAAGCGGGGCTCAAGGTGGGGGAGATCTCCTATTCGTATATAAAGAAGGCCTCGGAAAAGACCGGAGTCGTCGTGGCCCAGGACCCGGAGCCAGGGGTGGTGGTCAAGAAGGGGGAGAAAGTCAACCTGACCGTGACCCGGGAGATGAGGATGCCCAGGGTCATCGGGATGGCGGAGGATCAAGCTCTGCAGCTCCTAAGGGACACCGGCCTTCAGAACGTGGACAGGACCACCAAGCAGGTGGACGATCCCGGGCAGGTGGGCAAGGTCCTATCCCAGGACCCCGCCGAGGGGACCTTCGTGTCTCCCACCACCCAGGTGAGATTGGTGGTGGGGGTGGAGATGGAGAAGGTGACGGTGCCCAACGTAGTGGGCATGGACAAGGACCAGGCGATGGAGGCCTTGAGCGCGGCGGGCTTCAAGGCGGAAGTTAGGGAGGAGTTCAGCGCCGATACCCCGCACGGCACGGTGATTTCCCAGAGCCCGGCCCCCGGGCA
>JBBFMI010000267.1:0-2742 GCA_037478635.1 Candidatus Geothermincolales bacterium
CCTTCGTGGCCGGGAAGCGTTCCTTGAGCATACGGCACGCCTCTATCCCTGAGATCCCCTGGAGCTTGATGTCCATGATCACCACGTCGGGGCGGAGCCGGTCGGCCTGGGCCAGTGATTCCTCCCCGCTCTCCGCCTCCCCCACCACCACGAGGTCGGGCTGCTTCTCCAGGAGGGAGGCGAGACCCTCCCGGAGAATGGCGTGATCGTCCACCAGCATCACTTTTATGGCCTCTTTCATGCCACCCGATCCGTGAGTCCCCGATTCCGTCGATGCCGGGCGGAGGGTTCATCCCCCCTACGGGGATAGCCTCTCCGCCGGTATATGAACGCTCACCATCACCCCCTTGCCCCTGGAGGAGACGTTGAACCTGCCCCCGATCTGGGCGGCCCTCTCCCGCATGTTTATCATCCCCAGGTGGATCTTTCCGTCCCCCAGGGCTTCGGCGCCCATGCCCTTGCCGTTGTCCGCCACCGCCAGGGTGATGCCCTCCGAGTCCCTCTCCAGGAGCACCAGGCCCCGGTCTGCCCCGGAGTGCTTGACCACGTTGGAGAGGGCTTCCTGGGCGATGCGGAAGAGGTTGATCTTCACCGGGTACGGCAGGCACCCCTCCTCTCCCCGGACCACCAGCTCGAAGTGCACCGGGCTTTCCGAGTTGAAACGCCTTACCAGGTGCCTCAGGGCCTCGGACAGCCCGAGGTCGTCGATGACCGGCGGGTGCAGGGCGGAGGAGATGTCGTGGAGCTTCTCGAGCACCTGGGAAATGGATTCCGCCGCCGAGCGCACGTGCCGGACGGTGGCCTCCGGCAGCCCGTCCTTCTCCAGGGCCATCTGCAGGTTGACCAGGGCGAAGGTGAGGTCCTGGCCGGTGGCGTCGTGCAGGTCCCGGCTGAGGTCTGCCCTCTCCTTCTCCTGGACCTCGGTCAGTGAGTGGAAAAGCGACCTCAACTCCAGGTTCTTCCGCTCGAGCTCCCGGTATAGGTTCATCACCTGGTAGTGCTTGTAGCTCATCTCGGTGACCACCCTGGCCAGGGCGTTCATGACCGACTGGAGGAACTCCACCTCCTCCAGCTTGAGTACCCTCACCCTGTCCAGGGATTCGAGCAGGGGACCTGGGTCGATGCCCAGTTCCTCGGCAAGCCTTAGGTACCGTTCCTTTTCGGGGGGCTGGGCCAGGGAAGCGTCGCCGCTTATCATCCCCACCATCTCTCCGTTGAGTATGAGGGGGGCGTCGAAGCAGAAGAACCCGGCGTGACAGACCCGGACCCTGGGGGCCATGGTCTTTGCCAGCTCGTGAAGGGCGGAAATGGCCGATCGGTAGCATCGCCGGACGCCCTCCAGGGAATCGATGATCAGCTTGCAGTGTTCTCCGCCGGTGGTGCTCACCACCACGGGCATGCAGTTCATGTCCAGGACCCATAACCTCACGCCGGTGATGCGGGAGAGCTCGTCCACCACCTCCTGCAGGTAGGAGAGGTCCAGGATCTGGGTGAAGGCGATGTCCTTGAGGGAGAAAGAGCTCACCAGCCGGTGGTATTCCTCCGGGGGTCGGAGGATGCCCAGTTCCATGAGCATCTTGCCCATGCCCGCCTCCAGCTCTTCCTCGAAGGGGCGCAGTTGCAGGCGCAACTTCTCGCCCTGGGCCATCCTGACCAGGAGATCCCCGAATTCCTCCGCTTTCTCCGCCTCCAAGAAGGGTCGCAGGTCTTCCTCGCGGTCGAAGACCATCTCCAGGTGGGGAGTGGGCACGCTTTCCCCCGCCGGGCAGAGGATGAAGCGGCCTGCTTCTTTGCGCACCAGGACTCGCCGACCGGGGACCCGTCCTCCCAGGACCACGCCGTCCTGCAGCACGTCGAGGGAGCCCCGCAGGGGGGAGTCCTCCGCCAGGAAGAGCCTCTCCACTAAGCGGTCGAGCAGGGACATCTCTCCGACCGATCGTGATCTCAGTGTCCCAGGATGCCGCCCAGGATGCCGCCGGCCCCACCGCTTCCACCGCTGCGGGGGTCCTGGAGGCTGGTCTTGGGGGCTTCCTCGCTGGGTTGGATGACCACGAAGCCCTGTCCCTCGAAGGCCAGCTGGAATATCTCGCCGTGGGTGGAGCCGAATATGCCCTTGAGGCTGGTGAGGTTGGCGTCCACGTGTACCCTCGGGTTAAGGCCCTGCGACCAGGCGACGGTGGCGTTGGGATCGGTGAACACCGGCCGTTCCGGGGTGACCTGGAGGGTGAGTGGTTCCCCCTTGCATATCAGGGCGAGGTACCCGGTGCCCGAAAGGGCCACCGTCCACAGGCCTCCGGTCAGCATGCCCGCCGCCCCGCGGATCAGTTCTATGTCCCAGGATATGCCCGGGGTGAAGGCGAGCAGGTTGAGCGCTTCCACGGTGATGGACTCGTTCTGCAACTGGAGCAGGATTATGTCGTTGGCAGCATCTGCCAAGAACAGGTTCCCTTCGCCCTGGGCCTGCATCAGGGTGAACTGTTCCCCCGAGATCTTCTTCTTCAGCCACTTGTCCACGCCCCCGCTGCCGAGCCGGGTGAAAGACATCCTGCCCTGGTAGGCCACCATCGAGCCCGCTTTGGCAAGCACCTGTCCGCCGCAGGCCTGCAGGTTGACCCGCAGCAGTTTCTTGTTCTGGAGCGCGAAAGGAAGGGGGCTCAGCTCTTCTTTGGAAGAGCTCACCAGTTGCGATAATGTCACCGGCGCCGAGCCCGTGGTCGCCCCGGGAGCGGGCGGCGTCTCGGG
>JBBFMI010000268.1:0-2737 GCA_037478635.1 Candidatus Geothermincolales bacterium
GGCCAAGGCCGAGGCCATGGGGGGTCCCCTGACCGGGGAGGAGGACGAGAAGGAGAGGTGCCGGGGCTGCGGCCTGCCGGTGGAGTTATCCCACCTTGAGTGGAGGGAGGGGGAAGGCCAGGTGATATTCAGGTCCACCGGCGCCCGCTTCGTCTTCGTCACCTCCCACGTATTTCCGGGGATGATCAAGGAACTGGAAAGGATAACCGGCAGGGAGCTGGCTTCCATGGTCATGGAGTTTTCGAGGATCTATCACCGCCACGCCCTGCGCGGGGTGAGGCTCGGGAGCCGCGCGGGAGCCTACGAATCCCTGGTACGGTATTCGGAGGTGGCGGGCTGGGGAAAGGTTATCGAGTACGGCTATGGACCGGGTTACCTCGAGTTGAGGATGGCCAATCCCTATCACGTCCCCAGGCTCCTGGGAAGGTTCGCCGCCTTCTTCGAACAACTGGAGGGACAGGAGGCGGAGGTCAACTGGGAGCGCGAAGGCCCTCACGTCATAAAGGCGCTGTTCCGGGCGGCGTGAGAAGCGGGGAACGGGAACCCGGTGGCCCCCCGGGCGCTCGGGCGATCTTCCAGGGGTCCAACTGACCCCCTGAGCCCCGACCATATGTGCCATCCTGTTTCTCCCCCTATACCGGTTCCCGGTCTATCTAAAGAGCGGGCAACCACCGGTCTTTCAGGATCATCCCACAGGCGTGGTCATCCCGTAAGAGCGGCATTGCGCGAGAAAGGGGTCAACGGTCCCCGTGGTCTCCTCCCACGAAGCCCTGGTAAGAGGCCCTCACCACCAGCCTGTGGGAGGAGCTGCCCTTAGGAGTGCAGGTGGTCAGGGTGAGCGTGGGGTCGACCGTCCAGCCGGTCACGTCCACCCAGTATCCCACCTGGAACACCCGGTAGACCTTATAGACGTGAAAGCCGTTCTCCGACCCGAGGAGGATCTCGTCCCCCTCTTTCAACTCGTCCAGCCGGTGAAAGGGGCGGGTATAGGTGGTGCGGTGGCCCGAGATCACGCAGTTTCCCTTTCCCCCGGGGGGAGAGGTCCAGGGGAGGTGCACTGGGCCCTCCCGGAGCAGCAGGTGGAGCCTCCATCGCTCGTGGGCGCCCTCCTGGACCTCGAGCTCCAGCCCGAGGGCGGGAATCCTCAACTTGCAGGGAAAAGAGATCTCCGCTTGGACGCGGTCGCCCAGGCTCGAGGCCGTCCCCGGCGTCGCAGACCCCGCGGAAGCCGGCGTCCCGGCTTCTTCGGGGGACGTCCCGGCCCTCCTCTCGCGCACGATAAGAAGGAAGGACGCACCGAAGATGAGGACGGTCAGGGCAAGGAGCGCCCAGATGTACTTCTTTATTGGCTTTCGCTTCATCGTGACGATCTCCCTTGACGGAGGGCTGACGTGACCGTTGGGTCCTCCCGGTGCGCGTCCCTACGGGATTTTCGTCGTTTTACGGGCGGCAATCCTTTACATCCCCCTCCGTTGCTGCTAATTATATATATGGTGACGTTGGTCCATATATATGGTGACGTTGGTCCAGCGACGCGGGGTGGAGCAGTCAGGTAGCTCGTCGGGCTCATAACCCGAAGGTCGGTGGTTCGAATCCACCCCCCGCTACCAGGAGGAAAGGGGAGCCGAAAGGCTCCCCTTCGTTGTTTCCCCCTCGTTGCCGCGTGGCCGGTCGCCCTTCGGAGGATCGCGATGAAGGGGGTCTCCCCGAGGAGGCGTCGGGGAAAGTGGCCCGGGGACGCTCTTGTAGAGTCGGTGGCGGGGAGAGGAGACGGTCTCCCGGTGAAATATCCCTGGCTCGAAGGCCTCGTGCGGTCGAGGGAAAGAGGTCGTGACCCATGTCCCTGTCCGGTCGACGAGAATCCCTCCTCTCGCCGGTACTTTACCCGGGCACGTCGACCGCTTAATATCGAGCGAGGTGGAGGATGGGGATGGATCCCGGCGGGCTTCCGGCAAGGGCACGCGCTTCCCTCCGTCGAGGGATATCCGAGGAAAGGGGCGAGAGCTGATTGCCTGTCCCGGGATCCTCGCACGGGTTTTCGCTGGAAGGAGGAGCGATGGACATAGAACGGGTGCTCGTGGTGGGAGCGGGTTACATGGGTGCCGGTATCGCCCAGGTCTGCGCCCAGGCCGGTTACCAGGTCATCCTCCAGGACATCTCGGAGGAAAGGCTTTCCAGGGCCAAGGAGGAGATAGCTTGGTCGCTGGGAAAGCTGAGGGAAAAGGGAAAGATCGGCGCCGAGGTGGCGGATCGCGCGAGGAGGGCAATACAGACCAGCACCTCGGTGGAGGACGGCGCCGATGCCGACCTGGCGGTGGAGGCGGTGCCCGAGGACCTCGGCCTGAAGAAGGAAATATTTTCTAAACTCGACGAGATATGCCGGCCAGACGCCATACTGGCCACTAACACCTCGGCCCTGCCAATAACTTCCATTGCCGTTGCGACGCGGAGGCCGGAAAGGGTGGTGGGCACCCATTTCTTCGGCCCGGTCCCCCTCATGAGATTGTGCGAGGTGGTGAGAGGACTCAGGACGTCGGAGGAGGTCTTCCGGTTGGCAGGGCAGTGGGCTCGGAGCCTGGGCAAGGAGACCGTCATGGTGACCCGGGACCACGCCGGCTTCGTGGCCAACCGGGTGAACATCCCCGGCACCCTGGAGGCCATCCGCATGGTGGAGGAGGGTTTTGCCTCCCCCGAGGAGGTGGACAGGGCAAGCGGCGGGTTCGAGCGGGGAGTGGGC
>JBBFMI010000269.1:0-2719 GCA_037478635.1 Candidatus Geothermincolales bacterium
CTCCATCGTCAACTCCGCCTGCCCGCCTGCCCCAGGATCGGAGGCATCCCCACCGCCGGTCACATCATCGCCACGTGGCCCGGACACCAGGCACGCTCCCTGGTCTTCCACCCGGAACAGGACCTCGTCTCCCCATCTCTCCACGCCGAAGACCACGGGCTTCCCGGGGGGCGAGGCATCGACAGCGTCCTCCACCAGCCCCAACACCAGCTCCTCCAGCACCTTGGCGTCGAGGTGCACGAGGGGAAGCCCCTCCTCGATCTCGAAGAGAACGGCGGGCCCGTAATGCTCCTGGATGCGCTCCCTCAACCGCCGGGAGAAATCCTCCAGGTCAAGGGCATGGTTAGGACGCGAGGGTTGGGCCGTGTGCCACAGTGGGATCTCCTCGGCGGAATCGTCTCCCTTCGCCTTCATCGCCTTGTACAGGAGCTCCTCTTGGGCCTCCGCGCCCGAAGCGTCCGCCACCGCCATCTTCAAAGGGTTTCGCCCGTCCTCGGGTTCGTCATCGGATGGAAGAAGGGTCAGGCCGTGAGGCGCCCGACTGGGCCTGGGTTTTTCGGCCCGGGCGGGCCTTGCGGCCGACCTGGTCTCCGGCGAGGCAGCCTGGCGCTCGCTGCCCACCTCCACCTGCAAACCCGAAGCCCTCGCCCTCGCCTCGTCCAGGGACCGGACCATGGCGAGGAGCTCGTCGAGGTCCGCCCGGGGCTCCCCCAAGAGAAGAAGGGCGTCGGTCTTCTTGCGGCCCACGGGCAAGACGATCAGCCTCTTCCACCTCCTCTCCCCGGCCAGCCAGGATAGGAGCTCCGGGTTCTCCAGGAGGGTTCGGGCTTCGTCCCATCCCCTTCGGGGCACACCCGCCTGGAAGTAGACTTCGAGGAAGGGGGAGAAAGTCCAGAGGTTCATGGCATCCCGCTTCAACCGGAGCTCCGACAGCTTCTCCTTCTCCCGGAGCTCGAGGCCGTAACCGGCCACCTCTCGGAGGCGACCCTCTCTCACCAGGAAAGCGAGGCCCGCCTCCGCCGCCCCTTCATCCCGGAAAACCCCGAGGACCCGCTCGTAGAGGGATGCCTCGTCGCCCTTGCGGATCATGTTCTCCAGATAATGGGAGTAAAACCTCTCCGCCCACCACCTCTCGATTGAAAGCCCTCGTTCTTCCGCGGAATCGCCACCGGCGACCGGCTCCATCAATATGACCATCTCCGGCGCCCCTGGGTCACCGCCCTCGCCACCTCTAACCGTGCAGTGGTAGCGCGCTTCCCGGCCGTCAGCCCCGCCGGGAAGGTCGATGGTGAAGGTCGCGCTCTCGTTTTCCTTCGCCTCCTTGATCAGCCCGGCCATCGTCTCTCCATCCACGGGGAAGACCTCTTCCAACAGGGCGCCTATGGCGACCTCCCGGCTCGTTCCCAGGGCCTTCTCGGCGACCTGGTTGAAAGCGGTTATCCGCCGATCGGGGGTAAAGGCCACCATCCCGAGGCCCGTGGCGTCCAGGAGGCGCCAGAGCCTCTTTATCTCCCCCTCCCTTTCCCTGCGGAGCCTGACCTCGTCGCCGCATTCCCAGGTTAGAAAGAGAAAGCAGCTTCCGCCCTGACCTTCCCCCGGCAAGAGGGCGCAGGTGGCCCTCAGGTATCCGCGGCTCCCATCCGCCCGCTGCAGCTGCAGCTCCCCCCTCCAGGGCGAAAGGAGCGAGGCCTCGAGGAGTCTCTCCTGGGTGCCGGGGGCGTGCCCCCTCCCCAAAAAGAAGGACAGGGGACGCCTCAGGATGTCCTCCAGCGGGTACCCGATGAAATCACAAAAGGCCCAGTTGGCGAAGATGAAATTCCCCTCCTCGTCCAGGATGAACGAGGGTTCCGGTAGCATCTGGAGGAACCCCTGAAGTCCACCCTTGACCTCCACTGCTCCCTTCCGCTCTTCCTCCGCCTGCGGGGCGGGTCGCCTGGCGGCCGCCTCGCCCTTCACCGTGACCAGGGTGCCCACCGACCCCAGGGCCTCCAGGGGATAGGGGGTGACGGTGGCCATGAGGCGGGTCAGGCGCCTACCGAGCTTGTAGGCGAAGGAGTAGTTCTCCACGCCCCTTCCCCGGCGCGCCTTCTCCAACAGGTCCTTGAGCACCTGGTGAAGGAGGGGGTTCAACCTATCCAGGGGCATCTTGCGGGCTTCCTCCAGGGGACAGCCCAGGAGGATCTCCGCATCCCGGTTACCGTCGATCACCCTTCCCTGCTCGTCCAGGAGCAGGGAAGCCGAAAGGGATGTCGCTCTCTCCATGCTGCTCTTCCCCCGCGATGAATCGGGTATCAATAAGGCAAGACCCTGGCGAAAACTTCCCGGGCCTCATCTCATTCCTTTAACTTTACTTCGATGATACACGCCACCATCCCTTCGTAGCGAATCCTCCCGCGGAGAGCTGCCCAGAAAGACCACTTGAACCAGGGACTCAACGTCGGGGAACGGACGGATGAGCCTCCGGTAAAGTCATGAAAATCCGTAAAGTCCGGATCGGCGGGCAAAAATCCCATGCAAAGAGGCAAGCGGCGAGGGAAGGCCGTCAAGGAAAAGCTCCCGAGTAAAGCCTCTTCCTTTTCCATTCTCGCGGAGATCCCCGCAATCTCGCTTTACCTCGGGAGCTTTCTAATACTAATTTACCACTTTCCCGGCGGAAATAAACCATCCCCCTCGATTATTTTCATCGACCTTTGAAGACCTCCCAGTACCCTCGCTCGCG
>JBBFMI010000270.1:0-2711 GCA_037478635.1 Candidatus Geothermincolales bacterium
CTATGCCAAGGCCGCCGGAAGCGCCCTTTCCGAAGCGCTTGAAGGGCTGGAAGATCTCCTCCCTCAGGCGCGGGTCTATGCCGTCGCCGTTGTCGCGCACGAAGATCACCGCTTCGCCGCCCTCGCGACGAGATCCGATCTCGATACGGGGGCACCGTTTCTCCGAGGCGTACTTGAGCGCGTTTTCCACCAGGTTGGCGAATACCTGGCGCAACTTCAGGGGATCGACCAGCACGGCGGGAAGTCCGTCCTCGATCGCCACCTCAACTTCCCGCTCCCTCAACGTCCCCTTATTCTCTTCCAGTACGCCGTCAAGCACCTGCCGCGGCTCCACGGCGGAGACCTCCCCGCCCGCCTTCCCGGCCTGCGCGTACTCGAGCAGGGAGGCGGTTAGTTCGTCCATGCGCCGGGCGGCGGAGATGATGTTGTCGATGTACATCTCCCTCTCCTCTTCGCTGATATCCCCCGCTCGCAAGAGCTGGGCGTAACCCTCGATGAGGGAGAGTGGAGTGCGCAGGTCATGGGAGACGGTGGTTGCGAAGGCGTCCAGCTCGCGCACGCTGGCGAGCAGGCGCTCCTCCATGGCCACGCGATCGCTTATGTCGCGTGAATTGATGATAATTCCCCGTACCGAGGGCTCGTTGAGCAGATTGGTGACGATGGCATGATGGTGGTGGTAGGTGCCGTCCGCATGGCGGAATCGCCTTACCCCATGGTAGGGAACGCCCGGGGACTCGAGGATTGCCTCGAAATCTCTGCGCGCATCATCAACGTCATCGGGATGGATGTAATCGAGAATAGTCCTCCCGTATGTTTCCTCGCCGTGGCCGGTGATGAGCGCGGTGGCGCGGCTGCCCCACTTGAAAGCCAGGTTCTCGTCCAGGATGGTGATCATGTCCGCGGCGTTCCTGATCAGGGAACGGTAGTAGCGTTCGCTCCTGCGCAAGGCGGCCTCGGTCTCCACGCGGTCGGTGACGTCCCTGGCGATCATCAATATTCCCCCCACCATGGGGTTGCCGGCGAGGTTGATTAAGCATATATCCAGGGTATGCCAGGAGCCGTCGGAATGGCGGTAGCGGAACTCCTCCCTTTCACCGCACGTGTTCCCGGCGAGGGCGCGGGCAAAAAACCCCAGGGCCCTTTCCCTGTCCTCCTCGTGGATGAAGGACACGGCCCTTTTGCCCAACAGGTCCTCGGGCCGGTAACCCGCTATCCTGCTCACCGAGGGCGAAACGCTCTTGATGACGCCCTGGGCGTCGGCCAGGATGCTGACCTCGGGGGTGTTCTCGAGCACTATGGAAAACGCCCGCAAGCCCTCGGTGAGAGCTTTCTTCGTAGCCTCGAACTCCTCCCTCACCGCCTCCAGCTCTGCCACGCGGGCGCGCAGGCGCGCCAGCTCCCGCAGCAGCTGCTCTTCTTCCTGCCTACCCCGTTCCATGGGCCCCCTTATCGCTCCCTCGCATTTACTTCGCTTCTCGATCCTACAATTTTACACCCGCCCACGCTGATCATTACAACCAACCTCGGGACCCACCCCCGTCGGTCCCATCGGGAGCAAGGCCTGGGGGTCGGGGCTGGCCATCGGCCTGAGGCCTGGGGGCCAGAGCTATCGGCCAATTCAAGCGGTTAAGAGATTGCCTTCCTGGTGTGTCAATCAGATTAACGGCAGGCGGACATATTAAGGATTATGGTTCTTCTCCCGGAAGTGCGGGTAGAAAAGACGGATGAGCTCGTCGCCGGCCGGGAAATAACCGTTGGTTAAGCTCCGGGCATGGGTTGAAAACAAGAGGCGAAGCGTGTTGCCAGTGCTTTGCGGCGAAGAGCCACTTTTAGCAGAGCGAGGAAAAATTCAAGATACGACCCCATTCTTAGATGCGGTGGACGGTCCGGGCGATGATCTCGTCCTTGGCCGTCTCCGGCAGGTCGTCGAAATAGGCGCAATAACCTGCCACGCGCACCACCAGGCCGGGGTACTTCCCGGGGTTTCGGCGGGCGTCGAGCAGGAGCTCGGGGTCGATGACGTTGAACTGCGCCTGCATACCCCCTTTCGCGAAATATCCCATCAGGAGGGCGGCGAGGTTCGCCACGCTCTCCTCCCCCGCCATACTACCGGGATCGAGGCTGATGTTCACCGCGCACCCGTTGGGCATGAGCCTGGAATCCACCGCGGTGACGGAGCTCAGCAGCGCCGTGGGTCCCAGCCGGTCGCGGCCGTTGGCGGGGCCAAGGCTGGAGGCCAGGGGCTCGCCCGCCCCGCGGCCGCTGGGAAGCGCGCCCGTCCCCCGTCCGAAGGCCACGTGGCAGGTGACGGAATAGAACCCGGGCACGTACGGGCCGCCCCGGGTGTTGCGGTGCCGCGCCAATGCGTCGTGGAAGATGCGCGCCACCAGGTCCGCGTAGCGGTCGACCCTCGGGTCGTCGTTCCCGAACTTGGGGGCGTTGAGCAGCTCCGCCCGCAGACGCTCGTGTCCCGAGAAATTCGCCCTCAACGCCTCCACCACCTCGCGCATGGAGCGCCTCCCGGACCTGAAGACCACGTGCTCCAGGGCGGCCAGGGAATCGGCCACGTCCGCCACTCCCACTCCCTGCACCCCGCTTGAGTTGTACCTCGCCCCACCCTCCGTCAGGTCCTTGCCCGACTCCAGGCACCCCTCCACCAGCATGGAGGAGAAGGGAGTGGGGTGGAACTCGCGGTTCCCCGCCTCCACCAC
>JBBFMI010000271.1:0-2687 GCA_037478635.1 Candidatus Geothermincolales bacterium
GCCCCAATCGGGTTGCCGCGGAGAGCGGCCGTCGGCAAGAAGAGAAGATCGCCTGCGAAATCCTGAAATAGAGTGTCAACGGGGGAAGGAGACTTGGAGAGACGCAAGAGCCGCTTGCTGGAACCGACGCTCCTGATCTTTTCCTCTTCTTTGGGCTTTCTCGGGGTGGCCTCGGTGGATGCGGCTTCCCGGGGGAGGTTCATCCCCGGGCATCTCTGGTATCCAGGGGCGCTGCTCGTCTGCCTTTTCGCCTTTTACCTGGTGAAGAGGTGGAGGAAACCCCTTTCTGACCCCTTTCTCGTCCCCCTCGTATCGTCCCTGTGTTTCCTGGGGATCACCGTTTTGTACCGGCTCGATCCCCACGTGGCAAGGCTCCAGCTGATATGGGCGGGCGTGGGGGCTTTTACGGCGGCGCTGTTGATGGTCTTTTTGAAGGACGTGGAATCCCTGGGGAGGTACCGCTACACGATAGCTCTGCTGGGAGTGGCGCTGCTGGTGTCCGCCATGGTGCTGGGGAAGGAGATAAACGGGGCGAAGTTATGGATCTCCATCGGTCCCCTTAACTTCCAGCCCTCCGAAATCGCCAAGATCTTCCTTGCCGTTTTCTTCGCCTCCTACCTGGCTGAGCACAAGGAACTCCTTCGCCTGGCGGGGAAAAGGTTCATGGGCGTGCGGTTCCCCAGGCTCAGGGACCTCGGGCCCCTCGTGGCCATGTGGGCCCTTTCCCTTCTGATCCTGATCTTCCAGAAGGACCTCGGCTCGTCGATGTTGTTTTTCGGCATCTTCATCGCCATGTTGTACATAGCGACCGGTAGGTTCTTCTTCGTGGCCGCGGGGTTGTTGCTCTTCCTGGTGGGCGCCCTCGTCGCATACCAGGCGTTTCCTCACGTTCAGAACAGGGTGAAGATCTGGCTCGACCCCCTGAACCCGGGGACCGTCAGCGGGGAGAGCTACCAGATCGCCCAGTCCCTCTTCGCCTTCGCCGAGGGGGGTTTCTCCGGAAAGGGGCTTGCGAGGGGAAGCCCCAGGCTGGTGCCTTTCGCCGAGACGGACTTCGTTTTCGCCGCCCTGGGAGAGGAACTGGGGTTGTACGGCGCCGTTTTCGTGGTCTTGATATACCTCCTCCTCTCGGCCCGCGGGATCTACATATCCATCAATTGCAGGAAGGATATGGAAAAATTGCTGGCCGCCGGACTCACGACCGTCCTCTTCCTTCAGTCTTTCGTGATAATGGGAGGCGTGACCAGGCTGGTGCCCCTGACCGGGATAACCCTCCCCTTCGTGAGCTACGGGGGAAGCTCGCTGTTCAGCAATTTCATCCTCCTCGCGCTTTTGCTTTCCATCTCCGGGGAGGTGGGAGAGGGTGGAGGTTAACCTGCGACGCACCGGGGTGCTGTTCACCCTCCTTTCCCTCGTGTTGGTGGCCAACCTGAGCTACCTGCAGGTATTCGGCAGGGAAGGGCTGAGGAACAACCCCGCTAACACCAGGAGAATCCTGGAAGAATATTCCATAAAGAGGGGTAGGGTGATCACGTCCGACGGTACCGTGGTGGCGGAGTCGGTGCCCGGCAACGGCGCTTTCCGTTACCTCCGCCGGTATCCACAAGGTCATCTCCTGTGCCACGTGCTCGGATATGACTCTCCCCAGTTCGGGAGGACCGGGCTGGAGGAGTCGTACAACGAGGTCCTGCTGGGGGAGAGGCCCTTGCGGAGCTGGGTCCAGCTCATGGCGATGGAAGAAAAGGAGGGGAACGACCTTCATATCACCCTGGACATGGAGGTCCAGAGGACTGCCGCCCAGGCGCTGGGCCGCCGGAAAGGGGCAGTGGTGGCCATGGACCCCCGGACGGGAGCCGTGCTCGCGCTCTATTCTTACCCGGTTTTCGACCCCAACGATCTGCTCGACCAGGGGTTGACCTCGGAGGGCCGGCTCATGGGGGAACTGGCCATGGCGCGGTATTCCGGGGATCCCGCGAGCCCCCTCCTGAACCGCGCCGTGATGGGCCTCTATCCTCCCGGATCCAGCTTCAAGGTGATCACGTCCGCCGCCGCCCTTGCCCACGGCATCCCGACGTCGAGGACCTTTTCCTGCCCCGGCGTCCTACCCGTGGACGGGTCGCGGGTGACCAATTATGGGTCCAGGGATTATGGGAAGATCGACATGCAGGCGGCCCTTGCCTCCTCGGTGAACACCTATTTCGCCCAACTCGCCCTTGAGCTGGGGGCGGAGAGGTTGTACGAGACCGCGACCGCCTTCGGCCTCGAGCGCGAACCGCCACTGGACCTGCCCGGGGCCGTGAAGTCGGTCTTCGGCGAACCGGGGAAGATGGACCGGGTGGATCTGGCGTGGACGGGAGTCGGCCAAGCCGGGCTGCTGCTCACGCCCTTACAGCTGTGCCTGGCGGGATGCGCGGTGGCGAACGGCGGGAGGATAATGAGGCCACATCTTCTCAAGGAGGTGCGCTTCAGGGAGGAGATACTTTCTCGTTACGAGCCGGAGACCTGGGTCACGGCGTTATCTCCCGAGGTGGCCTCCCAAGTATTGGCCATGATGGTGGAAGTGGTACGCTCGGGCACGGGGAAGGCTGCCGCCATCAGCGGGGTGAAGGTGGCCGGAAAGACGGGGACGGCCGAGGTGGAGGGGAAGCCGAACCACGCCTGGTTTTTGGGGGTGGCCCCCGCCGATG
>JBBFMI010000272.1:0-2679 GCA_037478635.1 Candidatus Geothermincolales bacterium
CCAGCACGACCAGCCCATAGCGTTCTCCGGCCAGGCGTTCCAGCGCTTCCCGCCCGCCGGAGACCGTGACGACCTGGTAACCGCTCTGCGCCAGCACCCGCGCCGTGAACTGCCGCGTGACGACGTCGTCGTCGGCCACCAGGATCTTCTTAGCCATCTCCTGACCTCTTAGTCTTCCCTGGCCTTTGATCTTCCCTGGCCTGGGCCTTGCCTCTCGCCCAGGGGGGCCCCGGATCCGGCGCTGAGGTGGGCGTTCACCCCGTTATCACCCTTTTTGGTAGATTTTCCCCTTTTTGGCCCATCGATGGTCCGGCGGGGTTTCGTCGCCTACGCCCGGCTTGCCCCGTAGCCGAGCGACCTTTCCCGGCCATTTATCATTTTCGGCTGGATACATGCCAGGTTGAGGCCTTTTTGGCGACGGGCGATCGGCCGGCGGGGATTCGAAGGCGAGGCGCGCTGCCGTTTACCCGGGGCGTCCCCGTTCTCGCGCCTTCGGGCGGTCCCGGTCCCCGGGGCCCGGGAAGGTCCGGCCGTTCACCGGGCCAGGGAAAGGCGGCGTACCGCGGGCGAGGTGGGCAGTTCCACCTCCACCCCCACCTCGGCCAGGGCTTCCTGCACCGCGAGGTAATGCATGAAGCCTCCCATGTGGAGGATGGTCTCCCCCAGTTCCATCTCCATGGAGGCGACGCAAGGGAAGCTGTGCCAGTACTTGGCCACCACCTCGGCCACCCTCTCGTCCAGGGGCGCCCCCTTCAGGTTGAAGGCGACGAAGTAGGTGTTGCCACAGGGGGCGCTGCGCAGTACCCTGGCCTCCTTGATGTACCCGTCCCCCACCTCCAGGCGGAGCCTCGGCATCCCGATGCGGAAGTGTTCCATGAACTCGTCCACGTGGGGGTGGATGCCCGGGGGGAGGGCACAGAAGGGCTTGGGAAAGGCACAGCCCATCCCCAGGGCCTTGCACTTCCTCTTTAGCTGGTCGCGGAGCCACCCGTTGGTCCAGTGGGGCTGTTCTGCCGGGACGATGAGCACCCGGGAGCCCGCCGCGTGGGCCAGGTCGGGCAGCTCCAGGAGTATCTCCTGGTGGACGTTTATGGCCACGGTGGCCTCGTGGGGGGCGAGGGAGCGGCCCACGATCTCGAGAGGGTCGTCCACGTAATAGGGGAGGACGGGAGGGAGCTGCACGATGTCCGCGATGTCTTCGGTGAAGTCTATACCGTAGGTATCGCGGCAGTGATCGCAGAGGGCTCCGCAGCCGTTGCAGTAACCCTCCTCGTTGGTCAGGTGGCGGAGGAAGCGCTGGGCGAAGGTGTCGTCGAAGGTCACGCTGAAGGGGTCCACCGGGCGGGGAATGGCGCCTCCACTGTATATGACCAGCAGCTTCACTTCGTTTCTCCTTCCTCGTGACCAGGCCTCGGGCTATCCTTTCCTGCCGGGGCGATGATACGGCCCTTGCGCATCGCGTCGGCCTTCACCGCCTTTCCGTGCCCACCTTTCGCTTGGTTCTTCGAGGTCGTCCCCGCTTGACGGGGGCAAGGTCCCAGGGGACGACGACTCGCCCGCCTTTCCGTCCTTCATCGTGCCCGTTCACCCCACGGCAGGGAGTGGGGGGACCCGGAATACACGCGCTATCTCATAGTGCCAGTTCAACCCTGGGCAGGGAAATGACCTCGATCTTCGCCCGTGGGGGACGGACGTAGCTACGCCGGGATAATCCCTGCGCCAATTCCCCCGGTCCGCGCCCCTGGGTGACGGACCATTCGGCCCGTGCGGTTTCGTCCGAGGGCGTCCCCGATTACCGTCCCCGTGGATCGGGTAAGGTGTCTAACGCTTCCGTTTGCCCGCCTGCCCTCGATCCCCGTCCGGGGGAATGGACTAACGGGTTCGGGATAGATAAGCTTCCTCTTGCCCTCGATCCCCGCCAGGGGGTAACGGGCCTTTCCCGCTTTACCGGGTCCTTTCTCTCTTCCGGCTAAAAGTCGCATCTTCGGTCGCGCCTGTTCCGGGCCCGTCCATGACAGGTATTTCGACCGGTATCGGAGGTCCCAGCTCCAGTTCACCCCGCTCCCAGAGGGTGCGGAAGGCGAAGAATTCCACCCCCCTTTCCAGGGCCCGCCTGGCCTCCCGGGCGAAGGCGGGATCGGTCTCGTCGTTGGGGCGCAGGAGCCGGGCTCCGGGCCTCTGGACGATGAACACCACGCAGGCCCGGTACCCCTCCGTTGCCGCCGCTCCCAGCTCGGCCAGGTGCCGGGTTCCCCTCAGGGTCGGGGCGTCGGGGAAAAGGGCGGTCCCCCGCCTCACCAGGGTACAACCCTTAACCTCGACTAAACAGTCAGGAAGGCCGTCGCCCCGGAGGAGGAAGTCCACCCTGCCACCGGCGAAGGGGAACTCGGGCCTGAAGCTACCGTAGCCGCGGAAGGGCTTTAGGCGAGAGCGTTCGAGCGCTTCCCGGAAAAGCCGGTTGGGAAGGCGGGAATCGATGGTGGTCCAGCCCTCCTCGGCCTTCACGGCGAAAGCCTCGAAGCGGGTCTTCCTGGGGGAAGGGCGCCGGTCGGGGATGGGGAGGAGGAGCAGCCGCGCGCCGGGAAGGAGCAGCTCTTGGAGCCTCCCGGGATTGGGGAGGTGGGCCGCCTCTTCCCTGCCCTCCACCTCCACCGAGAGGAGAAAGCGGTTCCTCCTCTC
>JBBFMI010000273.1:0-2637 GCA_037478635.1 Candidatus Geothermincolales bacterium
CCTTATCGACGAGGTGGTGAAGGAAAGGGGGAACGTGGACGATTTCATAGGGCACGCGGGGGGCGATGATTTCGTGGTCATCACCACTCCCGACAAGGCGAACCTCCTGGCCGAGGAGATCCTGTCCCGTTTCGACCGCAAGATCCGCACCCTATACCGTGACGAGGACCTCCGCCGGGGTTACTCCATCCTGGTGGACCGGCAGGGTCGAGAACGATACGTTCCCATCATCACCCTGAGCATAGGGGTGGCGAGCAACCAGAAAAGGCCCATAGCCACCCACTGGGAGGTGGCGGAGATCGCCAAGGAGACCCTTAAGTACGCCAAATCCATCCCCGGGAGCACCTACCTCGTGGACAGGCGCTGCAAGTGAACCGTCGAGGTCGCCGCTTAAGGCCGTAATACCAGGCCTAACGTCGCCAGAACCCCTCCGGGACACCACCTCCGGGATCTTTCCGCCCATCGGGAAGCGAGATCAAGAACGCCGTGTCCTCCACGCCTCCACGGCCCGTAACCCGGTAAGCATCGGCATAGGAAGGCGGTCCACTCGCACATCGCGAGACAGGGCGCCTATGCGATCGCCGGATAAACAAGGGAGTATTCGCGTAAAAGGCGTCGGGACGCCTCCTCTGCCCGGCCGGGAACCCCGGGTTCGGGTTACCCGCCATCATATCGTTCCCTGAACGGTTTTCGACGCCTTAAAGCCATCGACCACCGAAGACGAATAGAACACTGAAGAAATCGCTGAGCCGACCACCCAGGGGAGATGAACGAGGGAAGGGAAGAAAAGTACAGGATCCTCCTGATCGAGGACGATCCCACCATAACCAGCGTGGTGGAGTTGAACCTCAGGCTGGATAACTACGAGGTCTTCTTGGCTTCCGACGGGGAAGAGGGCCTCAAGATGGTGGAGGAGGTCGATCCCGACCTGATCATCCTGGACGTCATGATGCCCAAGATGGACGGCTGGCAGGTCCTGATGGAGCTCAAGTCGAGGGAAGACACCCGGGACATACCGGTGATCATGCTCACCGCCATGGGGGACGAGAGGTCCAGGGTGATCGGGCTGCGGGGTGGCGCTGATGACTACATATCGAAGCCCTTCAGCCCCCTGGAGCTCACCGCGAGGGTGAAGGTGGTCCTGGACCGGGTGGGGAGAGCTCGCCGCCTGGCCAGGCAGGCGCCGGAAGCGGGGGACATACGCCTGGACAAGATCCCGGTCCAAAAGGGAGACACCATAAAGCTTATCTCCGCCGACGAGATCTACTACATCGACACCAAGCACGAATACGCCAACATCCACACCTACAACGAGTCCTTCCTGACCAATTACACCCTGTCAGAGCTGGAGAAGATGCTTAATCGGGACTTCTTCCGGACCCATCGCAGCTTCATCGTCAACCTGAAGAAGGTGAGCCAGATCGTGAGGTTGTCCAGGAGCAGCTTCCTCATGGTCCTCACCGACGAGAGGCAGAGCAGGATCCCGGTGTCCAGGAGGCAGGCCTCGGTTCTTAAGGACCTCCTCGGGATATGACCTCCCGCCGGGGCATAAGGGGGTAACCAGATCATGAGGTAGTTGGGGGAGCGGCTTCCTCATGGTCCTCACCGACGAGAGGCAGAGCAGGATCCCGGTGTCCAGGAGGCAGGCCTAGGCCCTCGACGAGATACCGGGAACACGATCCTCAAAAATCCCAAAAAACTAATAAAAACTTCAAAAAACCTCTAAAGTTCTCCCACAGGAGGCCGATAAAGAATATGGCAGCTGGATATCCCCCACGAGATACCGGCTACTACCCTCGTAGGAAACCCCAAAGCTGCCACCCCCTAAGACCCCGTTCCCCCCGCGGGGTCTTCCCCTTTTATGGGGAAAACGAGTGGGCTCACCCCAACGGGCAACACCGATACTTGGACTCCGTGTTATCCGTTTCCAGGGTTACGTTGAAAGGACCCGACGTCCAAGCCCGCTTATTTTTCGGGGTGGGATCTCGTCTCTGAAGGGCTTTAACCAACCCGGGCTGGTCACGATCGCCCACGCCGCCGATTCTAAAGGCGGATTACCTCCTCGTTTATCGCTTCCCCCACGGTCACCCGCAGGTAGTGGTGGAACCCTCCGGCATCCGGGGATACATGCGGCTTAGCCCCCGCGCCGCCGGTCACCACCACCCGGGGAGGCCCGGACGAGTAGAGCATGAGGGCATGGAGGTGGCCGCAATACACGACCTCCGCGCCGGCCTCGACCAGGAGCTCCTTCAATCTCCTCTGGCTGGCGGACTCCTCCTCTCGAAAGCCGTGGGACATGTCCACCGGAGCTCCCGGAGGCACGTGAGCGAAAGCCAGGACCCTCTTGCCCCTCGCGGCTGCCAGGTCCCTCTCCAGCCATTCGAGGACCTCTTTGGGCGCTCCCACCCCGGGCACCGCGTTGTTGAGAAAGACCAGGTGGGCGGACCCGACGTCCACCGAGTAATGGGTTGCGCCGAAAACCGCGCGGAACAGGGAGGAATCGCCCCCCGGCTGGTCGTTGTCGCCGGGCACCACGAAATAGCGTATTCCCTTGCCGTCCAGGAAGTTCTTGATCCGACGCAGTTCCCCCTCGCCTTTCCCCGAGCCCAGGTCCCCCAATACGACCAGGAACTCCCC
>JBBFMI010000274.1:0-2623 GCA_037478635.1 Candidatus Geothermincolales bacterium
CCGGAAGGCTTCCTTGACCCTGTCAAGATAAACCTCGCCTTCCGAGGTCATGAACTTCTCCGGTTCCGCCCTTTTCCATTCCATGCCTTAACTAAAGGGCAAGGTGGCCCAGGGGTCAAGTTCTATTTCCTGTAGTCCAGGCCCTGGAGGTTGATCTTGAGGGTGCCGGTGCTTTCATCCGGGCATGCCCCGGGGTGCTGTATCCGTTGGAACGGAGGCCTCACCCGGTCCCGGGCAGGCTCAACCCCGGTACATCTCCCGGAATTTATTGTGGGCGTCCGCCACTGCATTGCGGATGAGGTCTTCGGCCCGCGCCGTGTCCCTCCGAATCAAATACTCACGCAACAGGGCATGATCCATTTCCCTCTCGGCCCAGGCACAGGCTTCCCAGCTCAGGATGGAGCGTACCACGCGGTCCAGGGCCCGCTCCCGGTTGTCGTAGGGTCGGGGCTGGATGTCGTGACTTTTCAGCGGGAAAGGTCGGCCTCCCTCGCCAGGGCCGCTATGGCGAGGTTCATCCCGCTGATGCGCGCCCCGTGATCGATGTCGAATTTGCCTGGTCCGCCACACTGCCCCATCGGGGTATCCCAGGCTGTTTGCGTGCATATGACCAGCATGCCGTTTTCCATTTCCTCCACGGTGTAGTGAACGGTGTCCAGACCGATCGTCTCCGAGTGGCCGAATCCCTTGTCAATCCCCTTCCGGTTCAGGTCTACCCCGAAATATCCTCCCAGCTTTTTCCAGGAAAGGATAGCGCTTGCCACCGTAGGGAGGAGCATGATGTCGGGATATCCCTCGTTGGGGATGATATTTCAGGTTCCACGGAGGGGCTTCACACAGGTTTCGCCACCCCGTGAGAACGAGCCTGGAAATGGGCCCGCTTTCGTGGAAGCATTAAAGTGTAACCTACTTTGGAGGTGAGACACGTGGTCTCTGGACATAAGAGTGAGGCAGGGATTGCAGGCAGGAAGGGTGGGACTACTTGCCGGCGTTGCGGTACGGATGAGGGCATCGTTTCCGCTGCCATCGGGATATGCCTGGGGTGCCTTCGCCGTGAAGGCATCAGCTCGGAAGAGGTATCTGGGGCTCACGCCGACAAGCGCCTGCCGTATACCCTTCCTCCCACGCCGCCCCGGACCGCCGGCGGGGTGCGCTGCCGCATGTGCGGAAATCTATGTGTCCTGGGAGAAGGGGAGAGGGGATACTGCGGACTGCGCATGGCCGAGGAGGGGAGGCTGGTGCACCTGGCGGGCGATGCCCGGCACGGGTTGGCGGAATATTACTACGACCCACTTCCCACCAACTGCGTGGCCGCCTGGATCTGTCCGGGAAGCGAGGCGCCGGGCAAGAGGAACCTCGCCGTTTTCCTGGGGGCCTGTACCTTCGACTGCCTTTTCTGCCAGAACTCCCAGTTCCGCCTGCTCACCGCGTCACTTGCGCCGGTGATCGCCCCGGAGGAATTGGCGGAGGCGGCGGACGAGTCCACGGAATGCATCTGTTTCTTCGGGGGAGACCCTTCCCCCCAGATGCCCTTCGCCCTCAAGGCGTCCCGGCTGGCCCTGGAAAGAAGGGGCGGGAAGGTGCGTATTTGCTGGGAGACCAACGGGAGTATGCACCCCGGGCTTTTGAAGTTGGCAATGGACCTCTCGCTTGAGAGCGGGGGGTGCATCAAGTTCGATCTGAAGGCCCATGATCCGGTCCTGCATCGTGCCCTTTGCGGTGTTGATAACCACCGTACCCTGGAGAATTTCGTCTACGCCGCTTCCCGGATCCCCGAAAGGCCCGATCCTCCACCGGTGGTGGCCAGCACGCTACTGGTCCCCGGCTACGTGGATGCGGACGAGGTCAGCAGGATAGCCTCCTTCATCGCCGACCTCGATCCCGACATACCCTATTCCCTCCTTGCCTTCTATCCCCGGCATGCCATGAAGGACCTGCCCGTCACCTCTCGCAGGCAGGCCGAGGAGTGCTTGGAGGCGGCG
The DNA here is from genome assembly GCA_037478635.1 of Candidatus Geothermincolales bacterium. Lineage (GTDB taxonomy): Bacteria > Actinomycetota > Geothermincolia > Geothermincolales > RBG-13-55-18 > JACVJK01. Next base: position 1,983 of record JBBFMI010000274.1, read on the forward strand.
AAGGGGGCAGGCCTCCGGAGGGTGCACCTGGGAAACGTCCACCTGCTCTGGTAACGGTTGGAAATGCCGAGTAAGGTGGCACCGTAAAGGACCAGCCCAGCCGCATTGAAAACCACAGTCCAGTATGGCATGTCTTTTCTGGTCTTTTTAACGGGGCCTTTCCGATTTCCGGTCCGGTGCTCCAGGGTGGCCGACCTGGATTTACGGCCCGCCGCTCAGGGGTTTTTCCGGGCGATGGTTTTTTCTGGGAATGGGATAAAACCCCACGGGGAGTTCCAGGCCATGTTGCGCCAACAACTTCTCGTCGGAGAGGATGGCGAACGCGTCCCCGTCCGCTGCCACCTTCCCGCCGTCCATGACCACCACCCGATCGCAGTTTTCGAACACGAAGGGAAGGTCATGGGTGACGATGAGTTTCGTGACCCTCAGGGACTGGAGCAGCTCGGATAGCTCCCGGCGTGCCTTGGGGTCGAGATTGCTGGATGGTTCGTCCAGCACGAGGAGGTCGGGGTTCATGGAGAGCACGGTGGCGATGGCCGCCCTTTTCTTCTGGCCGAAACTGAGGTGAAAGGCCGAACGGCGCTCGAATCCTTCCAGGCCTACCTGTCGGAGAGCCTTTTTCACCGCTTCCTCCACTTCTT
>JBBFMI010000275.1:0-2623 GCA_037478635.1 Candidatus Geothermincolales bacterium
GGTCCGGCGCCCCACCTCCCCCTCGTCCTCCACGATGTCGTAAGCCGGGTTGACCATCTGGAGCCTTCCGAACCGGTTCTGGACCTTCCCCGAGAAGGCGACCACCGTGCCGGGCGGCAGCCGGTCCCGGTGATAGGGCTGGTTGAACCAGACGCCGAAGAGATAAGAGGTGCCGTCGTAGATGGACACCTGGAGCACCTCCAGCCCCCGGGAGGTCACGTGCTCCTCGACCTCCCTGACGGTGCCCACCACCGTCACCTCTTCCCCTATCCTCACATCCCGGATGGGCACGAGCTTGCTCCGGTCCAGGTACCTGCGGGGAAAATGGAAGAGGAGATCCTCCACCGTGTGTATGTCCAGGGCATGCAGGTGCCGCGCGAGGCCGCTGCCCACCCCCCTCACCGACGTCACCGGCCCGGACAGCGCCTCCAGGTTCCTGATCCAAACGCCAACCCTGTCAGTCGTCACCCTTACACCACCCAGGTGGAACGGTGCCCTCCACTCCTCGAAAAGATCCCCGACAAGCTCTGAAGAGGCCCGAAGTCAACGGCACCATCTCGGGTCTCACCTTGGATTTATAAACCCCGGGGGGGACAGTGGGTTAACCTCAGCGGAAGCCAAGGCCCGGTAGAACAGGGGATCGACTTCTCGCTATCTTCGGGTTTACGGGAGACGTTCTACGGCGACATCCACCGCTCGATATTCCCGCGAGATACAAGGAGGCGGCCCTCGGCATGAGCACGGGCCCTCCAGGCCCTATCCAAGGCTTCAAGCTATGCTGTTCTATTCCAGCCCCAGGATCAGGGGATAGAGGGGTTGCCCGCCCCGGATCACCTCCACCTCCAGCCCCTTCTGCTCCGCCTTTTGCCGCAACCTCTCCTCCATGCCCTCCGGAAAACCCTCGCCGAGGATCATGGTGAGCAGCTCCCCATCCTCCTCCTCCAGCATCGCCTCCAGCAGCCCCACCGCCGCCCGGAAGAGGTCCTCGTCATGGGACACGATCCCGTCCCGGAAAAGCCCGATGAAATATCCCTTCCTGACCTCCCCACCCGACCACCGGGAATCCCTCACCGCGTGGGTCAGGAACCCCGTCCTCACCCCCGAGGCCGCCCTGGACATCCTCTCCCCGTTCTCCGCCAGGCTCGCCCTGCCGTCCATGGCCACGAGGGCCGTCAGTCCCTCCATGACCGAGCGGGTGGGGATCACCATGACCTCCTTCCGGGTGAGGCCCTTCATCTGCTCCGCGGCGGGGATTATGTTCTTGTTGTTGGGAAGGACGATGACCTGCTCCTGGGGCAGGGAGTCCACCGCCTGCAAGAGCTCGGCGGTGCTGGGGTTCATGCTTTGCCCCCCTTCCACCACCGCCCCCGCTCCCAGGGACAGGAATATCTCCCGCAATCCCTCCCCGGAGGACACGGCCACCACCCCCACGCCCCCCGGTTGCCCCTGCCATGAGTGCACCGATCCCGGCGATTCACGCTCAGCCTCCTCGGACCTGAGGGATTCCACCTGCTCCCTCAAATCGGTGATCTCCACATCTCTCATGCGGCCCCGGGCGCTGGCAAGCTCCACCGCCTCCCCCAGGCGGTCCGTATGGAGGTGCACCCGGTAAAGGCCGTCGCCTCCCACCACCAACACCGACCCCCCGATGAGGGCCAGTTCCCTCCGGAAAGCCTCCACGTCCTCGTCGTCGCACTGGAGCAGGAACTGGAGCTCGTAGCGGAAATCCTCGGTCGAGGTGACTCCCGGCGGCTCCGGCAAAACCTCGCCACCGGCGAGTTCCTCTTCCACCGCCTCCAGGTCCTTTCCCGAGAGGGCGCTGAGCATCCCCTCCAGGATGACCACGAAGCCCATGCCGCCGGCGTCCACCACTCCCGCCTCCTTCAACACCGGGAGCAACTCCGGGGTCCTGTCCAGGGATTCCCGGGCCCTCCTGGCCACCGCCGCCAGCCATGTCTCCAGCTCAGACGTCTCCCCGGCGGCCTCCTCCCCCCCTTCCGAGGCCTCCCTCACCACGGTCAGAATGGTGCCCTCCACCGGCTTCATGACCGCCCGGTATGCCACCTCGGAGCCCCTCTTGAGGGCCAGGGAAAGTTCCCTTACCCCCACCGTATCGTGATCCTTCAGCACCTGGGTAAACCCCTTGAGCACCTGGGAGAGCACCACCCCCGAGTTTCCCCTGGCGCCCATGAGGGACCCCCTGGCCACCGCATCGCACACCGCGGCCATGGAGGAATCCCCGGCCCTCTTCACCTCCTCCATCACCGCCTGCATGGTCAGGTACATGTTGGTCCCAGTATCGCCGTCGGGCACGGGAAACACGTTGAGGGCGTTTATCTCCTCCCGGTGCCTTCCCAGGGCATCCAGGGAACCCTGCATAAGCCTAACCAAGACTTTTGCGTCTATCCTCTCGGTCATGGGTCGTTTTTCCCTCGCGCAGAAATGCCGGCGCGGGCTCGATCGGACCCAGGCAGCCGGTTCTCACTTTTCCGTCCTCACTCCCTGGACGTGGACCTGCACGTCGTCCACCTCCAGGCCGGCCGAACGCCGGAGCACGTATCTTACCTGTTCGACCAGATTCCTGGCCACCTCGGCGATGTTGACCCCCGCCTCCAGGATCACG
>JBBFMI010000276.1:0-2604 GCA_037478635.1 Candidatus Geothermincolales bacterium
CCCGCTACGGCTCCATCGCCGGCATCAAGTTCCACGACGCCGACCAGGACGGGATCATGGACGATGACGAGATGGGGATCGACGGGGTCACCGTCATCCTCGAGCCCGGCCCGCATTCCACGGAGACGACGGGGGGGGGAGGGTTCTCCTTCGACCGCCTGAAGGCCGGGACCTACCGCGTGACGGTAGACGAGGACTCCCTGCCCGGATACTTCCCCACCGGTCCCTCCTCGGTGGAAGTGCAGCTGGGCCACGGGGAGAGGGTCTTCCTCTACTTCGGTAACGCTCCCCGCGGTTCCATAACCGGCCGCAAGTGGCTGGACGCCGACATGGACGGCGTCTGGGACTCCACGGAGACCGAGACCCTGGCCGGTATAACCATCGAGCTCTACCGGGGCTACCCGCCCGAGGGCGAGCCCCTGGCGACGGCGGTGACGGGCGAGGATGGGACTTACCAGTTCGGCGACCTCCTTCCGGGCACCTACACGGTGGTGGAAAGGCCCACGGCCGGGATGTTCCCCACCACGCCCACCCAGGTGAAGGTGGAGGTCGTATCCGGCGCGGGCTGCGTGGTCGACTTCGGCAACTGTCCCTACGGCACGGTGCGGGGCACCAAGTTCGCGGACTTGGACGGCGACGGCCTCCTTGACGAGGGCGAAACCGGCCTGGCGGGCGTGACCATCACCCTGGAAAGCGTCACCGAACCCGGCATCGTCATCACCACCGAGAGCGGGGAGGACGGCTCCTTCTCCTTCACCGGACTCGCCCCTGGCCTTTACCGGGTGAGGGAGACGGTGCCGGCGGGTTATTACGCCACCCTGCCGGTATCGGTGGAGGTGGAGCTTCAGGCGGGAGACATCGCCTCCCTGCTCTTCGCCAATGCCCTTTACGCTTCGGTCTCCGGGCACAAGTGGCAGGATAACGACGGCGACGGCGCTCACGACCCGGACGAGCCCCCGGTGGGGGGGATAACCGTGGTCCTGACCGGGTACACCCTGGGCGACGAGCGGGTGGAGATGCAGACCACGACCGCCGACGACGGCAGCTATTCCTTCCTGCTGCTGGAGGCGGGCAACTACAGCGTATACGAGGTCATGCCCTACAACATGGAGGCCACGACCACCGACCGCTACGACCTGCTGATCAAGCCCGGTGACCGGGTGACCGACCTCGACTTCTTCAACGCCCTGGTGGAGGCGGGAGGAGAGGTGACGCCTCCGCCTCCCACCCCGGGCCCCGGACCGGTCACCCCGCCCACCCAGCCGCCGGTCCAGGTGGCTCCCGAGGTGTTGAGGGGACAGCTCCCCGCCACCGGGGCCCCGACGTGGATACCGCTTCTCATCGCTGCCCTCCTGATCCTGGCCGGTTGCATGTTCCTGGCGGGAGGGATGAGGAGAAAGGCCTGAAAACAAGGACGCCAGGGAAAGCGATAGACCGACGCCCCCGGCCTTCGGGAAGGCCGGGGGCGTTGCCTTTCCCGGGTTCCCTTCACGGCTCCCCCGAGTGGGGCTCCGCTGGCCGCCCCGAGGATCCCTTGGCCCCCGCTCCGCTTTCAGCAATCCCTAATCGAAACCTATGGAGGGATCGTCGTAGGGGTATCCGTTCCTCGCCGGGGCCAGCCAATTCGATAAACCGCAAAGGCTCATTTTTTTCTCGTCGCCGTGGGAATCCGTTCCCGGCAGTGGCCAGCGGTGGCGCGGGTAGGCAGCGGACCATCCCCGGGGCCCTCTCAGTCCGGGACCCGGTTATCGCCCGCTTTCCCAGTCGAAACCTATGGAGGGGTCGTCGTAGGGTATCCGTTCCTCGTCGGGGTTGGCGGGGTCGTAAGACCTCGTGGTGTGGTAGAAAAGCCCCAGGGGCTTGTTCCCCAGCACCTGGTAACCGTGGGCAACCCCCGCCGGGATGAGGATGAGCAGCGGCCGGTGTTCGCCGGCATAGATCACCTGGGTAACCCCGCGGGTGGGGGAGTCCTCCCTGAGATCGTAGAGCACCACCCGGGCCTCACCCTGGGCGATGAACCAGAGGTCATCCTGGTGGCGATGCCAGTGGAAGGCCTTTATGACGCCGGGATAGGTGAGGGTGTAGGTGGACTGGCCGAAACGGGAGAGGAGGCCGTCGTCGTCCCTCAGGACCTCGAGAAGGTATCCCCGCTCGTCGCAATGGCGGACCAAATCCTTCACCACCACGCCATGGATGGTCTCCTTCATCCTCCTCTCACCTCCGTCCTCGTCGACCGCGCTGCGCCGCTCGTCCCCCCTTGTCCCGGCAATCATCCGGCAACCATTCACTACCCGTATAAACCATAACGAGCAGGCAAGGAGCATCCCAATGGCCTCGGAGACAAGATATCCAGCGCATCCCGTGGACCGCCTTACGATATGATAATGTCTGCCTCGGTGAACCACCAAGGCCACGGCATCCCGGGGGCTCATCCCCTAATACGATAGGGTCGTCCCGCCGGGAAGCGGGCGATAGGCAGGGATGCGACAAGGCGCTGAAAGGTTGCCGGAAAGAAGGGCGAACGGACCAAGGAGGCACGGCATGAAAGTGGTGATCCTGGGGGCTGAGGGGCAGCTGGGCAAGGACCTGGTGGAGGTCTTCCGG
>JBBFMI010000277.1:0-2570 GCA_037478635.1 Candidatus Geothermincolales bacterium
GGAGAGACGCCAACGGAAACGCGACCCAGGGGATTATCGGGAATATATCCCAACGGAACGGGTTTCCCGGTCGCTGACGGACCCTGTTCCCCGGCGGAAGAAAACGGCTCAACCCGGCCGGATCTGGCCATGGGGAGAATCCGCCCACCTTCTCGACCCACGAGACTCCCTGGCTCGCGACGACTCCCATCCAGGTCCCGCGAGGGCCGCGGTCGTCCCGGTCTTTCATGCCAGCTCAAGGTCGGACGATCGCCACAACTCACCCTTTTGTTCCGGGGCTTTGGTAAAAGAGGAGGATGGACCATCCACCGGCTTAACCGAAGATCATTAAGGGTTCTCCGGGCCCTTCGGCGCGCCGCTGAAAAAGGCGCCGTAGTAGATCGATAACAAGAAGTAAGCGAAAACGAGCGGCAAGGAGGCTCTGCCGAGACATGGAAGTGACGCCAGGCCCTCAATTCCCCTGGGATACGGTCTCCATAGACATCCTGGAAGACGCGCCCTCGCCTCAGGACGAACACGTGACTTCCCTTAAACGCGATTACCTGAGCCTGGCGCCCCAATCGTGGCGCCCCGCCGCCCTGTTGGACCGGGCGGGCAAGGTGATCCGGTGCAACCACCTTTTCGCGGGATTCCTCGGGCTCAGGGAGGGCGAGGTCCCAGGAGCGGATCTTTTCTCCTTCGTGGCCTCGGAAGACGCGCCGGCGTTCAGGGACCTCTTCCTGGAGCTGGCGGACCTTCCCGGCGGCTCAGCCGTCGCCACGGCGAGACTGCGAAACCGAGAGGGCCTGGTCTTCAACGCGGCGATGCTCCTGCGCAACAACGAGGACCACCCCCAGACCCCGGGGTTGGTCCTGGAGATCCTGGACCTCTCGGGCTGTGCCCAGGCCAAGCGGTTGATGGACGAGGTCCACCGGCTCCTATCGCGCCTGGGACCGGACCGGCGGGTCAACCTCCTGAACATCGTGGAGTCCGCCCGGGTACTGTTCGAGGCCGAGGCGGCCGCTTACTATCACTGGGAGAAGGGACGCCTGCAGGCCACCTGCTCAGCGGAGGGATACCGGGAGAGCCAGGTCGTAAAAGACGCCCAGTCGACCCTGGCCTTCCGCGTGTTACGCCGGGGAGCGGATGAGCCCCTGCACGTCATGGACTTGGCAGAAGACGATGGGGTGCGGGACCCACTGGCCATCAGGGTGGAGGCGCGCTCCTTCTACGGCCAACCGGTCATGCTCTCGGGAAAGGTGGTGGGGACTCTCTGCCTTTACCATCGTCATCCCCGGGATTACAGCCGGGACGAGAAGCAAAGCCTGGCCCTCATCGCCCGCCTCCTTTCCCTCGAGGAGGAACACCGCCGGCAGGAGCAATCGCTTCGGGACCTCATCGACGTGGTCTCTCACGAGCTGCGCCACCCCATCTCCATAGTCATGGGATATACCCAGACGCTCATAAATTACAGGGGAAAGTTGAGCGACGAGATGGTGGCCGACATACTCCTCCGCGTCCTGCAGGGGGCCAAGCGGCTGGAGCACATCACCAGCGAGATCCTGGAGGTCTCCAGGGTGGAAAAGGGCAGGCTGGTGGTGGTCAAGGAGGAGGTCGACCTGGAAAAGCTCCTGGAACACGCGGTGGACGAGATGAAGGCCAAGGGGATCACCAAGCCCATCATCTTGCACCGGAACGACCTCCCCCCGGTCATGGCCGACCCCACCAAGGTCATGGAGGTCCTGGTCATCCTGTTGGACAACGCCGCCAAGTACTCTCCCGACGGGTCGCCGGTGGAGGTCACCGCCGGGGTGGGGACCGACGAGGTCGTGGTCTCGGTGATGGACCGGGGGCCGGGCATCCCGGTGGAAGACCGCCTGCGGGTCTTCGAGAAGTTCTACCAGGTGGAGGAGGCCATGCACCACTCCCTCCCGGGCATCGGCCTCGGCCTTTACCTGGCCAAGGAGCTGGTGGAGGCCCACGGGGGGAGGATCTGGTGTACCGGCAGGGAGGGCGGGGGTTCCATCTTCCGCTTCACGCTGCCCCTCTGATCCACGGCCTCTCAACCGTCGGAAAGGTCGAGAGAACAGGCACAATCCCCGCCTTTCCCGGGAGAAACCCATCGCCCCATAACGGCGTCCCCTTCCGGGGGGCCTAAGCGCCCGGGCCAGAACTCAACAGGTTGAGGAAGCCAGGAAAAGAGACCTCGGTGCATTCCCATCCCCTGATGGTGGTTACGCCCTCGGCCACCAGGCCGGCCACCGCCAGGGCCATGGCGATGCGGTGATCCCCCCGCGGATCCACTTCCGCTCCCTTCAACCGCGTCGGCCCCCGCACCACGAACCCGTCGGGCAGTTCCTCGATCCTGGCCCCCATCTTGCGCAGCTCCCCGCACACGGCTGCTATGCGGTCGCTCTCCTTGACCCTCAGCTCGGAGGCTCCCCTGACCACCGTCTCCCCCTCAGCCTGGGTAGCCACCACCGCGACCAGGGGAAGCTCGTCAATCATCGAGGGGACGCGGTGGGGTTCGACTTCTACCCCCCTCAGGCGGGCATGCCTGACCTCCAGGGTACCCCTGGGCTCCCCGTCCG
>JBBFMI010000278.1:0-2526 GCA_037478635.1 Candidatus Geothermincolales bacterium
GGGCACGGTGACAAACACGGCGTGGGCGGGGAACCCCACCATCCGGCGGGCGGTCCAGTCCCCGAAGGTGACGTTGGTGCTCCCGCTAACCGCGGGGTAAGCGATGGCGGAGTGGCACAGGGAGCCCGATAGTTCCACCTTGGGGGGGACGCCGTCCCAGTAGGTGTCCAGGGTGACGAGCCGGCATGCCTGGTGCCCGTCGGCCTGGAAGACCACCAGGTCAGGGCGGTTTTTCATCTTCTCCCAGGGACCGATGAGGATCCATTCCGCCACCCCTTCCGGCGGCGGGGTGGAGAGGGCAATCATGCGATGAAAGGATATTATGGAATGGGTCAGTTTTTCGCCCCGGGTGAGGAACTTCTGCAACCACCTCCAACCCTCGCCCGAGGGAGGAGGCTTCAGCCCGCAGTGCCACGACCCTCCCGGACAGGCCGAACTGGCGGCGCTTATCGCGAAGCCCTCGCCCTCGAACGCTCTCTTGAGGGCCCTGCACACGCTGATCTTCTCCTCCGGGAAGTCCTCCGACTTCTCGTTGGCGAATATCACCCCCACCGGCAGGCTCTCCAGCCCGAGGACCTCCTTCAGCCTATCTGCCATTGCCTTCCATTTATTTTCCATGCCGTACCTCCCGTTCCCTCTTCTGCGTCGAGGTTGCCAGGATCTGTTCCTCGAGCGCCTACTCCTACCGTCCTCGCTTTCGCATTGTAGGCAAGTGCGCAACGTGGTCCGCGTTCGTCCTGTCCAGGGGCAGAAGATAGCCGGCCTGGATGATGGTACGGGCCATGAGGACAATACCAGGATCGCTCCCCGTTCTCCGCATCAACGGGTCCCGACCAGGCCACGGGGTCGTTTCTCCCCGGTCAACCCTGGTTTGCAGCCCCTGTGAGGGTATTTTAAAATACCTCCATGACAGGGGGCGCGGGGGGTCCTGGAAAGCGCCCCGGGGAGGGAGGTAGACATGAGCCGCGCGAGGGTTTTCTCCTCTCGTTCGCCTTTTCCGACCCTTTCGGCACCTAAACTCCCTCGCCCGCCCTCGCTGAAAGTCTTCTCGCCTATCGAGGAAAGGAGGAATCATGGAGGACCTCAGGGGTAGAGTGGTGCTCATCACCGGGGCGGCCCGCGGCATGGGCAAGCTCGACGCCTTCAACTTCGCCCGGGAGGGCTGCACGGTGGTCATAACCGACATCGACGAGGGAGCCCTCCGGGAGACCGCCAGGGAACTGGAGGAAAGCGGCTTCAGGGCCCACTGGTTCGTCCACGACGTGTCCGACCGGAAGGCCTGCTTCGACCTGGCTGAGAAGGTGGAAAGCGAGATAGGGCCGGTCGATATACTCGTCAACAACGCCGCCATCGCCCTCAACGTGGAGGTACTGGAAGCCTCGGAGGAGGTGTTCAGGCGGATAACCGAGGTGAATTACCTGGGCCAGGTGTGGATGATGCAGGCCTTCGTCCCCCGCATGCTGAAAAGGGGAAGGGGACACGTGGTGAACATGTGTTCTATCGCCGGAAAGGTGGCCGCGCCCAAGTTGGGCCCGTACTCCGCCACCAAGTTCGCCCTGATCGGGATAACAGACGCCATCCGGCAAGAGCTCCACGGCAGGGGGGTGAACTTCACCATCGTGAACCCGGGCTACGTGGCTACGGGCATGTTCGAGGGAGCGAAGGTCCCCTTCATCACCGGGTGGGTGGACCCCCAGAAGGTGTCCGCCGCCATCGTGGACGCGGTGAAGAAGAACAAGGCGGAGATCTTCGTCCCCAACTTCGTGAACCGCCTGACCACCTTGCTCAGGGCCCTGGGCTTCCCGAAGTTCCTGGACTTCATGTTCCGGGCAGTGGGGGCGAGCCGCTCCTTCGAGACCATGAAGAGGGACCGGGGAAGGCCTTTTTAGGTCTTCCCCGGCCTGCACCATTCGCAGTAGCTTAGATCAGCGTAAAACCGTCTCGAGATACGATCCCAGAGATTGCCATCCCAGAGATCGCCATCGAGTGATACGGGGCCTCCGAGCCGGGAAATCCCTCGGGGGTCCTATCCGAGCTCGCGAGAGGAAGGCATGGATTTGCCCGTGCCCCGCGCGATCCTTGATGCGGCATGGTCACTGGCAGCCCCTTTATGTTTGCCCTGCTTGCAAGACCCGCATAGCGCGCGATCCTCGAAGCGGCACGGCCCCAGGCAACCCTGGTCCGGGATCCCGGCCCGTGACAGGGAATAGTCCGCACCTCGGGTCCTCCCTTCTCTCACCCGGCCTTCCTCGACGCCTGCCCTCGGCAGGGCCGGCCGGGGAAACTCTTGTGATTTAAGCTGCCTCCGAGGGGGAATATTAAAAACGCCGTGTGCTGGTGCCCGGAAGGCGGTCGTGGAGCGAACGGAAAGGAGGAGGCATGGGTTTCGTGAGCCTGGCGGAGCTCCTCCGCAGGGCAAGATCGGAGGGCTACGCGGTGGGGGCGTTCAACACCAACAACCTGGAGATAACCCTCGCCATCGTGGAGGCGGCGGTCGAGGAGCGCTCCCCCCTCATCCTGGCCGTC
>JBBFMI010000279.1:0-2526 GCA_037478635.1 Candidatus Geothermincolales bacterium
GCACGCCTTCCGGCCCAGGGCGCGCAGCTGCGCGCCGAACTCCGGGGGCATGCGCATGAAGGAAGGTATGGTGTTGAGGGCGCGCTGCGCTATCTCCTCGACGACATCGTCGAGGCGCTCGCGCAGATAGTTTATGCCCTCCTCGAAAGCGGGTCTCAAGGCGACGCCCTCATTTCGATCCTCTTTTCCGTCTATCTCCATGCGACTTGGGGACAAGCCATAGACGAGACGCCTTGGGGGACGCAAGCTCCACGAGATGTCGTCGCCCATGACGGCTCCCTATGGTGAAGTATATCAATTTTCGCCCTTTCTCCCGAAAGCGCGGTGGGACAGCCAGCTCATCCGATGGTGAAATAGATGAGCTTCTGGTTGTTATCCAGGAAGGTCTCCTGGGGGACGGGGTTTACCTTGATCTCGAGGATATTGCGCACGCCCGACGTCGGGCTCAAGCCCTGGAAGCTCACCTGCAGGGTCTCGCCGGGGTTTATGGTGGCGATGGTCTGCTCCTGCCTGGTGGGGGCGGGGTTCCTCTCGGTATAAAGGCTCACCGTGACCACCACGTCCTTTTCGGCGCGATTGCCCTGGTTCTCGACGTTCACGGTTAGGCTCAGGGTTTCGGTCTCGGGAAGGCGGTGTATATCCTCGCCCCCTATCTCCTCCACTTGGCCTTCGGGGTTGAGGGAAACGGCGCCAACCGCGAGGCCATGTATCTCGGTTCCCTTGAGGGAGGTAAGGAAGGCCTTCACGCTCTCATAGGAGGCGTTATCCCAGTCCGCGAGCCAGATGGAATCGGTCAGCGGGGCCACTTCCTGGATATTGTTCTTCTCAAGGACCTCGGTCACCGCCCGTCGGAAGAACCGGTAGGTCCCGTCCGAATACATCAGCTCCTGCAGATCCTCGGACAGGCTGCGGGCGTATACGTCCAGGTCCACTGCTTCCAGCGAATTCACCAGGTCCGAGCGGAAGGTCTTCGAGCCCCGGTAGCGTTGCTCCAGGCATATGAGCAGAGCGGTATGGGCATTTTCCAGGCCTTCCGGGGCCTCGATCCCCTTCGCCTGCTCCAGCATATCCAGGCAGGACTGCTCGATCCCGGTGAGCTGCTGGTTCAGGCCATCGGGATCTGCCACCAGTTGCGGGAGGGACGAACGGATGGCGTTCCAGCTCGACCCCACGCTGGTTGAGGTGTCGATGATGGGGCGCACGCGGTTCACGTATTCGGTGAGCGCCGAGGTGCTCACTTCCTTCCCGCCCTTGCCGCAGGTCAGGTTGAAGAGCCAGCACCCCAGGATCAGGACCACGATGGCCACGATGATGGCCGGCGCGGGGTTCCTCCTGCGCCTGCTGAACTTCGGCCCTCTCATCTGGGCGTACATTCCGCTCCTCGCTTGCCTCGATGCCGCCGCGGATATCCCCCATGCGTTTCTTCTCGCAAGCCCGCCGTCATTCCTTCGCTTTCGCTTGCCTCTCTTTTCATCTCCGTGGCGGCGTATTTAATAAGGGACGGCGGTTATGCCGTCCCCGGTTCCTGGTGGGCGAGGCGGGACTCGAACCCGCATGCCCGTACGAGCACTGGACCCTGAACCCAGCGCGTCTACCAATTCCGCCACTCGCCCGGACTTCGTCCGTATTATAGCAGTCCTCCCGGCATATTGCATCGCGTAAGCGATCGTGTCGAGCGCGGCGACGCATAATGGTGTCGGTGCGTTACAGAACGGCGGCGAGGTTCATCCACCACTTTCGATTTCCCCGTTTCGGATGGCAGGTGCGCATCTTCTCCCTGGAACGGAGGAATAATTCAAGATAGACCCCTAGGGATGGACCCCTAGGGATGAAAGTCGCAGGGAGGGCGCACTGGAGGGGGCGTCTGTTAATGAAAGGGTCGCGTGCGCGCCGAGCGAGACCGCTGCCCGACGGCCCGGGCCGGAAGAAGCAACCGGAAGCAAAGCGAGGAAAAAGTCAAGATACGACCCCAAGGGCGTACGACCCCAAGGGCGTACCGATACCCGGCTTCCTGGGCCGGAAGAAGAAACCGAAAGCAAAGCGAGGAAAAATTCAAGATACGACCCCAAAGATAGGTTACTCGGCTCGGTTGAACTGCCACAGAGCCAGGGCGAAAAGGACGGCCCCGAAACCCAGCATCACCGACACGTTAAGCCACATGGGATATGTCTGCGTGGGCAGGGCGGCCCTCTGGGTCGCCGAGACCAGGGCGGCGGGGTCGGGGTAGCCCTTGCCCATCCCGATCTGGTATATCTGGGGGTCCTTGAACCACACCGCGAACTGCGCCACCGAGGACTGCATCCCCGCTCCGATATCCACCCCCCTGAGCATGATGCCGCGCAGGGCATCCACCCCGTAGGTCAGCGGATCGATCTTGGTGAGCACGGTCATCCACCCCGGCAGACCCTGCAGGGGAAAGAAAGCGCCCGAGAGGAAGAACAGCGGCATGAGGAGGAAGTTCATCACGATGGGAAAGCCCTCGAACGAGGTCATGCGCGCCGCCACCGCCACCCCCATGGAGGTGAG
>JBBFMI010000280.1:0-2508 GCA_037478635.1 Candidatus Geothermincolales bacterium
GCGAGCAGCCACGATCGGAGCCTCTGCGCCGTCCCTTTCGTCCTGGTCCCTATCGAGCACGCCCCACCGGCCACCGGTGCCCTTAGCCGGATTCCCTCGCCGGTGCGGGGTCTCTCGCTGGCGTCCCCTCGTGGCCGGGAAGCGGGCCCCGACGCGATATGTCACGGCCGGGCTTGCCCGGTATCCCGGAGGGGGTCGTCCCGAAGCGGGACATCCGGCGGGCGCCTGGCCGGGTAAAGCCGCTCCCTCCCGCGGGCGGATCGGCCTCCTGGGAGGTGAACCGCCTGTTCGCCGGGGCGGGGAGGGCACCGTCGCGCGCCGTTACGGCCATCCGCGAGGTCTCCACCACTTCCCGTCGGGCAAGCCGTACGCGGCCGGCCCAGCCGGGTATCTCGGACTCGCCCCTGCTCGGACCGGGTGATACCCTCCGGGGCATGCCTCCTTGCGGGTGACGGCCCCTCCATCCCGGAGGGAGTTCTCCCGGGGGCAGGCCTTAACTATCCGCTGCCGCCCTGCTCCTTGGATCGGCGCCGGGTTCCCCGGGAATCCCTCGCGAACCAAAGTCTTGTAGGGGCGGGCTGATTCGGCGAATCACCACGCCGTTGCTATCCCTTCTCAGAAGAAGCAGAGGGGGGTGGGGCACCCGCCCGCGTATTCAGATTCCGCCATGGTGTACTCGGGTTTTTCCATGAGCCTCATCATGGAGTCGCTTCCGAGGTAGAGGACCTGCTCCCGGCGGCTCCCGTAACGGTAGACGGTTATGCCCTTGCAGCCCAGCCTGTAGGCCAGCAGGTAGGCCTTCTCCACGTCCTCGATGGAGGCGTCGGAGGGGAAGTTGATGGTCTTGGAGACGGCGTTGTCGCAGAACCTCTGGAAGGTGGCCTGCATGCGCACGTGCCACTCCGGGGCGATGTCGAAGGCGGTGACGAACACCCTCCGCACGTCCTCCGGTATCTCCTTAATGTGCTGGATGGAGCCGCTGCGGGCTATGTCCATCATGAGGTCGCTGGAGAAGAACCCCCTTTCCCGGGCCACCCTCTCGAACACCGGGTTGATCTCCATGAGCTTGGTCCCCTCTATGACGTTGCGCACGAAGGAGATGGCGAATATGGGCTCGATGCCGCTGGAACATCCCGCGATGATGCTGATGGTGCCGGTGGGGGCGATGGTGGTGGTGGTGGCGTTGCGCATGGGGATCCCCTTCTTCTCCCAGACGGAGCCCCGGTAGTTGGGGAAGACGCCCCGGGAGGCGGCCAGTTCCGAGCTGGCCCGGTGGGACTCCTCCTGCAGGTGGGACGCGATGCGGGCCGCCACCTCGAGGGCCTCTTCCGAGTCGTAGGGGATGCCCATGAGCAGCAGGGCGTCGGCGAAGCCCATCAGGCCCAGCCCGATCTTTCGGTTACCCAGACTCATCCGCTCGATCTCCTCCAAGGGCCAGCGGTTGATGTCAATGACGTTGTCCAGGAAGTGGACGGCGGAACGGATCACCCGGGTGAACCTGTCCCAGTCCAGCTCCCCGTCTCTCACCATGGCCACGAGGTTGATGGAGCCCAGGTTGCAGCTCTCGTAGGGGAGGAGGGGTTGCTCCCCGCAGGGATTGGTGGCCTCGATCTCTCCCAGGTGGGGGGTGGGGTTGGCCCGGTTGATGGTGTCGAGGAAGAGAAGGCCGGGGTCCCCGGTGCGCCAGGCCTGGGTGACGATGAGGTTGAAGACGTCCCGGGCGTGGAGGCTCCCCGTCACCGCCCCGTTCCTGGGGTTGCGCAGCAAGTAGACCTCGTCCTTCTCCAGGGCCTGCATAAAGTCCTCGGTGACCCCCACCGAGAGGTTGAAGTTGGAGAAGATGCCCTCGCGGTCCTTGGCCGTGATGAAGTCGATGATGTCCGGGTGGTCGCAGCGCAGCACCCCCATATTGGCCCCTCTCCTCCTGCCCCCCTGCTTTATGACCTCGGTGGTGACGTCGAAGATGCGCATGAAGGAAACGGGGCCCGAGGCGATGCCCATGGTGGTGCGGACCACGTCGCCCTTGGGGCGGAGGCGGGAGAAGGAGAACCCGGTGCCGCCGCCGGACTTGTGGACCAGGGCCATGTGCTTGACGGCGTCGAAGATGCCGGGGATAGAGTCCTCCACGGGGATGACGAAGCAGGCGGAAAGCTGCCCGACCTCGGTGCCGGCGTTCATCAACGTGGGGGAGTTGGGGAGGAACTCCAGGTTGACCATCATGCGGTAGAACTCCTCCTCCACAGACGCCACGTCCGCCTCGGGGTCGTATTTCAGGTCGGCCTCGGCCACCGCCCTGGCCACCCGGCGGAACATCTGGTCCGGCGTCTCCACCACCCGGCCCGCTTCGTCCCTGCGCAGGTATCTCTTCTTCAGGACGTTGACGGCGTTGACGGTGAGCTTGAGCTCGTCCCGGACCCCCAGCAGGTCTTTCGCCTTCCTGATCTCTGCCCGCTGTTGCCGGTAGAGGATGTAGGCCTTGGCGGTGCGGGGAAGCCCGCTCTCGATGAG
>JBBFMI010000281.1:0-2497 GCA_037478635.1 Candidatus Geothermincolales bacterium
GGCTGAACCGCGCCCGAAACCGCTTGGCCCGGGAACTTTCCGGTTACTGGGCGGAAAACGCAGGCGAGGAGGGATTGGGCGCGGGGAAACCCGCCAGCCAGGGAGCCGGGACCTGAGCCGGGCACTAAGGGCCCGGGACTCGATAAGGACGGTCGCCCTTCCCTCAAGAGATGCACTTGGGAGGGATAGGGCCAGGGATAATGCCCGGCGTCGCTAAAGGAAAGGAACTGAAAGGGACCTTAAAACATCAAAGCTCATGGAAGGCGAGATCGAGCGCGGAGCCTACCCCGAGGGAGATAGTCAGACAAGGTCGCCACGCCGCATGGGAAGACCATCGAGACGGTCGAACGCTTGGAATGTATCGAGGAACGGAAGGGCTCTTGCGAACAAACGACGGAGGTTAGGCCTTTCCCCGGCAGTAAACTGGGAATCGGCCTTGGCGGTTTCAGCGAGAACCGAAGACTGGGAGGAAAGCGGGGTTGAGGTGTCGTAAGGCCAGGAAACTGTTGGGCGAGTACATCGATGGAGAGCTCCCCGCGAGCAAGAAGGAGGATGTCGAGAGACACCTCGCCGGCTGTCCCGAGTGCCTCTCCCGGGAAAGGCTGCTCCGGGGGCTACTGGACGAGCTCGCCTCCCTTCCCCAGCAGGTCCTGTCGCCCCATCAAGAGGCCAGGTTAAAAGATCTTCTGGGGCTCGGCGTTGGAACGGCCGCGCGGACCTCCCCCCGCGGATCCACGCCGATGGGCAGGTGGCCTGGCCTCGCCCGCTCTCCCCTCGCGATAGCCGCTGCGGCGGCGCTCATCTTGACCGCGGCCGGCCTCTCCTACGGCCTGCTGGCGACACGGAACACCTCCGCCGAAAAGGACGCGGGCCAGGCCATGGTGGTGGCGGAGACGCCGGAGGCGGAAAGAGGCGCCCGTTTCGTCCAGGCGCTGGTGGAACCCGCGGGAGAAGATCTTGAGCTCCCGGTAGAGCCCGTGCTGGACCTCTCCGGCCAACCCGTATACCCGAGGGACCTGGAGGACTTCACCGGCGACGTGCCAGTCCGACTCCAGTTCTTCTCCACGTACTGGTATCCCCTGGGGAACTCGGGACGGGCGAGCGAAGCCTGGGAAGCCCTGAAAGGCCTGCTGTTGCGTTCTCTCGCCGGGAAGGTTGACGGCGTGGAGCTCTCGGACAAGCTCGAGGGCATCCTGGAGGGCGTGATGGCGCGCATGGAAGGGGGGCTGGCGCTTCCCTGCTACGTGGCCTATGTCCTGTGGGAAGGCAAGAAGCCTGCCTGGTTGATCTCGCTTTCTACCCCTGGTGACGCACTGTGGCTGGGCGACATCCGGCTGGGACTGGACGCCTCGACCATGGTGATGGGCGCTTCCGCGGAGAGCTCCACGGTAAAGATAGCCAGCCAGGAGGGCGCGATTTATTTCCTGTACTACCTGCTTTATCCCGACCGGAAAGGCGAGGGTGGGGGCAAAGACAGTGGATCTCCCACCCCCTCGCCATCCTCTCCCTCGGTGGCCCCGAGCGAAGTCCCTCCCGGTCAAACTCCTTCCACCAAGCCTTCCGAGGCAGCCGACGACGAGGTGGCCAGGCTCAAGCCCCTGGTGGAAGACAGGCTCCAGGCCATCTCCAGCTCGTGGGGAGGGGTTGACCTGGTAAATGCCTGGGAAAGCGGGGATTACGAGGGGCTAATGCGCTTGATCACCTCCGACTGGCGGGGTTTCTGCCAGGCGGCGCTGGGAACCCAGGGCCTCCGCCTGCTGCCCCGCTCGGTCTGGGTGGCGGACGCCTCCACCGGGGAGATCCTGCATTTCACGGGGCAATAGAGCTGGTCCCACCCGGGGTCGACGCACCTCGGGTCGATGACCTGGCTCGCCGTTTGATCCCAACCCCGTGCCGGACGATGCCCGCCCCGACCGACCCGAAAACTCCCGTCCCGCCCACGCCGAAGGGCATCTTCCTGCTGTTTGAACTGCGATAACGGCGGGGAAGCCGCAGCGGAAAACACGAGGTGGCCCTCGCCCGCAAAAAAGAAAGGGCGCCGGAGTGCCGGCGCCCCGACCCTTCCTTCTTCCTTTAGAAGCAGAACAACTTGTTGGGGTCCACCTCCTCGCGGAGGATGCGCAGCTCTTCCTCGGTGGGTTTGGGGGTCTCGTGCACGTTCTCGTCGATGAGCAGCTCGAAACCGGTGAACTGCTGGATGAGCTCGGGAGTCACCCCGGGATGGTAGGAGATCAGCTTCATGCGGCAGGTCTCCTCGTCGAATCCCATGTGCTTAGGGCCCGCCAGTGCCTCGCCGCTCAATTTCAAAATGATTCTGCTCATCTGTCGTTCCTCCAAAGATTTTAATACCATTAACCATTTTACATTAGATATCCGCCATTTACAAGGACGGTCTCCGATGCTATACTGTTTGAGTTTATGAAGGAAAATTATTTTTGTTTCTTATTTATAAGGAGAAACAGCCTGGTGCAGGAAGAACTGTATTGGGACAGAAGGT
>JBBFMI010000282.1:0-2489 GCA_037478635.1 Candidatus Geothermincolales bacterium
CGCGCGGAAGGCAAGGGCACATGGTCCCCTCCTGGCATTGGCGACCCGTTGATTGGGAAGAGATGCTATCGGCACCGGAGACTTTCCGGGACGGAAGGGGGGAGGCCGGGTGAGGTTGCTCGTGGTGGGGGGAGCCGGGAAGACCGCGGCGCGCCTTCTGCCGTTTCTTTTGGCGGGAGACTGGGAGCGGATCATCCTCGGTGACCGGGAGGGAGAACCGCTCTGTCGCATGGCCATGGACTTTCCCTCAGCCCCCCTGGGCTTCCGTTTCCTCGACGCGGGGGAGAGGGACTGCCTCCGTAGGCGGATAGAGGAAGCGGACCTGGTGGTGAACTGCGCGGGGCCTTTAGGCGAGAAAGAGGGGGACGTGGCCGTGGCAGCCCTGGAAGCTGGCAGGCCTTACCTGTCCCCGGGGGAGGGGGAGGAAGGCTGGCAGAGGGTGAGGGCGCTGGAAAAGGAGGCGAGGGAAAAAGGAGTGAGCCTGGTGTGCGGTGCCGGCGTATGCCCCGGTCTAACCGGGGTTATGGCCGCGAGCCTGGCCAGGAGGTTAGACTCCCTGGAAGAAGTGGACATCTTCCTCTACATGGGAAACGGCGATTACGGGAGGGGACTGGTGGATCAGCTCGCCTCCTCGCTCAAGATGAGGGGGAAAAGGTCTTCACCGGTGAGCTTTACCTTTCCACCGGAGAGCCGATCAAGGTACGCCTATCCGCTCGAGCACGCCGGATCCTCGTCCCTGGCGGAAAGATTGGGGATCCCCGCGCGGACCTGGGTGGCCTTCGGAGCCGGGGCCGCTGGCTTCGCCCTCTTTTACACCCTTGCCTGGTCGAGGAGGGAGTCCCACCCGTTTTACCGTTGGTTGGCCGAGGCGGCGGCCATGTGCCTGAGGCGCGGTGGCGAGAGGGGCCTCCCGACGACGGCCGCCGTCAGGTTGAGGGGTCTCAGGAACGGCGAGCCGCGGGAAGTGGCGGCCGCCTTGAAGGGCGATTATTATCTCCTCAGCGCCGCCGCCCTCTCGTGCGCCGTCGACATGGTGGCGGCGGGAAAGGTGACCCCCGGTGTTCATCCGCTGGAACAGGTTGCGGGATGGGAGGATATCGTTCCCTACCTCCGTTTGACCGGGGCCATTCTGTACCTGGGAGAAAGCCCGGGAGAAAGAAGGCAACCCGCCTTCGAAGCGGACCACGCATGAGGGGACTGCAGGGGATCGAGGAGAATCGTCCTGTTGCCGATAGGTTATTCATGATGTGGAAAAGAAAGGAATCTATAATGGGCCTTGAAACGGAGGTAGAGAGGTGAAGGTACTGGTAACGGGAGGGGCGGGATTCATCGGGTCTCACTTCTGCGAGAGGTTGATCGCGGAGGGATACACCGTCTACTGTCTCGACAACCTCTGCACGGGCAAGGCGGAGAACCTGGACAGCGTCAAGGACAGCCCTTCCTTCCGCTTCATCCTCGCCGACGTCTGCGAGGAGATCAACCTGGACGTGGACGCCGTGGCCCACCTGGCCAGTCCGGCCAGCCCGGTCGACTACGGCAGGCTTTCGGTGGAGACCATGCTGGCCAATTCCCTGGGCACCTACCGGACGCTGGAGCTTGCCAGGAAAAGGAAAGCCCGTTACCTTCTCGCCTCCACCTCGGAGGTGTACGGCGACCCGCTGGAAGTCCCCCAGCGGGAGGACTACCACGGCAACGTGAACCCCGTGGGCCCCCGCGCTTGCTACGACGAGGCCAAGAGGTTCGCGGAAGCCCTTACCAGCACCTACCGGAGGCTTTACGGTCTTCCCACGGTGATAGTCCGCATCTTCAACACCTATGGCCCTCGCATGAGGCTGGAGGACGGGAGGGTGATACCCAATTTCTTGCGCCAGGCCCTGGAGGGAAATCCGCTCACCGTCTACGGGGACGGCACGCAGACGCGGAGCTTCTGCTACATCGATGACATGGTCGAGGGCCTGTACCGCGCCCTCGTGGAGGAAAGGGCGGAGGGAGAGGTCTTGAACCTGGGAAACCAGGACGAGATCTCGGTGTTGGACCTGGCCCGCGCGGTCATGGAGGTGCTGGGGGTGGAGCGCGAGCTGGTGTTCGAGCCGCTTCCCGAGGATGACCCCCGGCGCCGGCGACCGGATATAAGCAGGGCCAGGGAAATACTGGGCTGGGAGCCGACCACTCCCCTCCGGGAGGGCCTTGAGAAGACCATCCCCTGGTTCCGGGAGCAGTTGCGCCCTGGTGGAGCCTGAGGTCGCGCCCGGAAATCGCTCGCTCCGGAATGAAGTGACCCCGGAGGGGAACTGCGGCGGAATACGCTGACGGCAAGATGGGCATTCGGTTTGCAAAAGGGATGAAGAGTAAAGCGCACGAGTTGCCCGTTGGATGCTGGGCGTTGGAGGAGACGAGAGCGTCGTTGGTTGATCCGTCCATATCGCCGTCCATTATCCATCGAGGAGAGGCGGTCATCTGAAAGGCAGGAGGCAAAGTGGACCAGGCAT
>JBBFMI010000283.1:0-2478 GCA_037478635.1 Candidatus Geothermincolales bacterium
GCGACGTATGATCTCCACCGCCAGCTGATGCGGCACCTCCCCGTAGTGGGAGAACTGCATGTGATGGGTGGCCCTCCCCTGGCTAAGGGATCTCAAGTCGGTGGCGTACCCGAAGGTCTCGGCCAGGGGGATCAGGGCCGTGATGACCTGGTAATTACCCCGGCGCTCCATGCCCTCCACCTTGCCCCGGCGGGAGTTGACGTCGGCGATGATGTCGCCCACGTACTCGTCGGTCACGTTCAGGGTGACTTTCATGATGGGCTCCAGCAGTATGGGTTCGGCCTGGCGCAGGGCCTCCTGGAAGGCCGAGGCCCCGGCGGCCCGGAAGGCCAGCTCGGAGGAATCCACCTCGTGGTAGGACCCACCCACCAGGGTGACCTTCACGTCCACCACCGGGTAACCGGCCAGGACCCCGAACTCGGTGGCGCCCCTCACTCCGTCTTCCACCGCCGGGACGAACTCCTTGGGGACCTGGTGTGCGGGCGCCCGGCTCTCGAAGACGAACCCCTCCCCCCTGGGCAAGGGCTCGAGGTCTATTATCACGTGCCCGTACTGGCCGCGGCCGCCCGTCTGCCGGATGAACTTCCCCTCCACGCCATGAACGGGGCGGGACACGGTCTCCCGGTAAGAGACCTGGGGCTTTCCCACGTTGGCCTCCACCCCGAACTCGCGCATCAGGCGGTCCACGATGATCTCCAGGTGGAGCTCTCCCATCCCGGATATGATCGTCTGGCCAGACTCGGGATCCGTCTTCACCTGGAAGGTGGGATCCTCCTCGGATATCCGCTCCAGCGCCTCGCTCAAGCGGTCCTGGTCGGCCTTGGTGCGGGGTTCAATGGCCACCGATATCACCGGCTCCGGGAAAACCATGGACTCGAGCACGATGGGCCGGTGGGGAACGCACAGGGTATCCCCGGTGAAGGTGTCCTTGAGCCCCACCGCCGCCACTATATCGCCGGTCCTGGCCGTCTCCCTCTCTTCCCTGTGGTTGGCGTGCATCTGCAAAAGCCTTCCGATGCGCTCCTTTCGGTCCCGGGTCGCGTTGAGCACCGTGGCCCCGGTCTTCACCGAACCCGAGTAGACCCTCAGGTACACCAGCTTTCCCACGTAGGGATCGGACATCACCTTGAAGGCCAGGGCGCAAAAGGGCTCGTCGTCAGAGGCCCTGCGCACCTCCTCCGTCTGCTTTGCGGGGTGAAAACCCTGGACGGGAGGGACGTCCAGCGGCGAGGGGAGGTAGTAGACCACCCCGTCCAGCAGTGGCTGGACTCCCCGGTTTCGCAGGGAAGCCCCGCAGAAGACGGGGACGAGCTCACAGGCGAGCACGCCCTGCCGGATGGCCCGCCGCAGAAGGTCCAGGGAGACCTCCTCCCCGGCCAGGTACCTCTCCATGAGTTCCTCGTCATACAGGGCGGCGGTCTCCAGCAGGGAACCCCGGTAGAGCTCGGCCATCTCCCGCAGCTCTTCCGGTATCTCCACCCATTCCCAGCTGGTCCCCAGCTCGTCCAGGTACCTGATGGCCTTCATCTCCAGGAGGTCCACGCACCCCTGGAATTCCCCTTCCGTTCCCAGGGGCAGTTGCACCGCCACCGGCCTGGCCTCGAACTTCTCCTCCAGCATCTCCAGGCAACGGAAGAAATCGGCCCCTACCCGGTCCATCTTGTTGACGTAGCAGATGCGGGGGACCCGGTAGTGGTCGGCCTGCCTCCACACCGTCTCGGTCTGAGGCTCAACCCCGTGCACGGCGTCCAGGATGGCGATGGCCCCGTCCAGCACCCGCAGGGACCTCTCCACCTCCACCGTGAAGTCCACGTGGCCGGGAGTATCGATGATGTTTATCCGATGGTCCTTCCAGTAACAGGTGGTGGCGGCGCTGGTGATGGTGATACCCCGCTCCTGTTCCTGGACCATCCAGTCCATCACCGTGGAACCCTCGTCCACCTCTCCCATCTTGTACGTCTTCCCGGTGTAATAGAGGATCCGCTCGGTGGTGGTGGTCTTGCCGGCATCGATGTGGGATATGATGCCGATGTTGCGCACCCTCTCCAGGGGAAAGCGCTCAGCTTCCCGGTCCGCCTTGTCCACCCTTCCCGTCGTGGTTACTTTCATTCTCCCTACGTGTCCTCCCTGACGGAACGCCGATACCAATTTGAAAGACGGCCGGACCGAGCCGGCGATCTTTGACGACCCTCCATCCAGCGCCGTCCCCATCCGGATGCGAAGACAGGTTTCACTGTGTCCTTGAAAAGGAAATCAAGGGTAGAGGGTCGTCACTCCCACGAACCCCCGGGTCAAATCCCGGGCTATAAGGAAAACGCCCCTTTCCGTGGGGCGTTAAGACCATCACCAGCGGTAATGAGCGAAGGCCCGGTTGGCCTCGGCCATCTTGTGGAGGTCTTCCTTCTTCTTGATGGAGGCGCCCACGCCGTTGGCCGCATCCAGCAGCTCGTTGGCCAGCCTTTCCATCATGGTCTTTTC
>JBBFMI010000284.1:0-2443 GCA_037478635.1 Candidatus Geothermincolales bacterium
CGTCTCCGGATGCTCCATGAACGCCATGGCCGCCGCTTAAACAAAACCGGGTAAAACCCGGTTCACCATAATATTCCCGGTGTAGGACAGTTGCAAGTCAAAAGAGTCGTAATCAATTGATCGATAAACAAAACGCGAAGATGCGAGTTTTTGCTCGGATCGATCCGGGAGAACGGTCGATGTCAGCCCAGAAGCGCCCGAAGTTCTTCCACCTTTTCCGCGGAACATATGAAAAGGAGTCGGTCGCCCACCTGGAACGACTCTTCCCGGCGAGGCACCATCGGCCTTCCTTCCCGCACCACCGCGGCCAGCACCACCTGGGAAGGCAGTTCCAGGTCTCCCATGTTCTTCCCCGCCAAAGATGAACCCTCCTCCACGGCGTACTCCTCCACCGCCACGTTCTCCCTCTGGAGCTTGAGCAGGGTCACCAGCTCGCCCAGGCCCACCTCCTCCTCCACCAAGCTGGCCAGGATCCCGGCGGGGTCCACCGCCACGTCCACCCCCCAGGACCGGTTGAAGAGCCACTGATTGCGGGGGTTGTTGACCTTGGCGAAGACCAGGGGGACCTGGAACTCGAACTTGGAGAGGTAGGATATGACCAGGTTGTCCTCGTCGTCGCCGGTCGCCGCCACCACCAGGTCACATCCCCTTATCCCCGCTTCCTCCAACAAGCCGGGCTCGCAGCCGTCGCCGTGTCGGACCCGGGCGCCGGGGAACCTCTCCCGCAGCAACTCCACCCGGGCCTGGTCCTTCTCCAGGAGCACTACCTCGTTTCCGGGCGAGAGCGCTCCCAGCAGGAAAGAACCCGTCTTTCCCCCTCCCACCACGATGATCCTCATGCCTCACACCCCCTCCCGGAGGCCCAGCAGCCTCTCCAGCTTCCCCAGGCTGTCCTTGGACACGGCGCAGTACATAATGTCGCCTTTCTCGAACACCCACCCGGGCGTCGCGAGGTAAGCCCGGTTTCCCCGGAGCACCGAGACCACTGAAACCTCTCCCACCACGTTGAGGTCAGCGGCCTGCCTTCCCCACAGGTGATTAGGCGCCTCCATCCTCAACAGCTCCACCTCTCCGTTGCCGAACTGGAACTCGCTGTGTAACTCGGGGTGGGAAAGATAGGTGAGGATGCGGCCGGCGGCCCAGGCCACGCTCGAGACGGTGGGGATCCCCAGGCGACGGTAGATCTCTGCCCTCCTCGGATCGTATATCCGGGTGATCACCCGGGGGACCCGGAAGTGTTCCCTGGCGATGCGGGCGCTCACGATATTGCTGTTGTCGCCGCTGGTGACCGAGGCAAAGGCATCCGCCCTCTCGATGCCCGCCTCCACCAGGGCATCCCGGTCGAAGGCCAGCCCCTTGACCTTCTTGCCCGAAAAACCCTCCGGGAGGTTCTCGAAAGCAGAGGGATCCTTGTCTATGACCGCCACCGAGTGTCCCTCCCTCTCCAGAGAGACGGCGAGGAAGGACCCCACCCTACCGCAGCCGGCTATCACCACGTGCACTCTCCGCACCCCCTTTCATCTATCGTGCCAGGCGGGCACGGCCTATCGTTCGGCCAGCTGCCTGCGCCAAGAATCGGCTCTGACCCGAAACGCCCGGCGAAAAACCTCCCACGAAAGGCCGCCCTCACCCTTCCGTCCCCTCCTTCCTCCTCTTCAGGTAAGCCCTCAAAAGGAACTTGCGGATCTCGTCGGCCACCAGGCAGAGGGGGACGAAGGGCAAAAGGAACAGCCAGTCCCCCGCTCCGATGGGGGCCGTCTGGAATATCCGATTCAGGAAGGGGACGTACACGATGAGGGCCTGGAGCGAGAGCTCGGCGGCCACTCCGGCCAGGTAAAGGCGGTTGGAAAGAAATCCCACCTTGAACACCGACTCCCGGTTGGTACGGCAGGCGAAGCCGTTCCCGATCTGGGTCATCACGATGCCGGTCAGCGACATGGTGGTGGCCTTGGTGTAGATGATGGGGTTCGCCTCCTTCACCCTCCAGAGCTCCTCCCCCCACTTCCAGCCGAACATGTGGAGGTATCCCAGCATGCAGGCAAGGGCCTCCAGGGGTCCCAGGAAACCGTATGCCCGCAGCAAGACCCTCAGGTTCAAAAGCCTCTCCCCTGGAGGACGGGGCGGCCTCTCCATGACGCCCGGCTCCGGGGCCTCGGTCCCCAGGGCAAGGGCCGGCAGCAAGTCGGTACCGAGGTCCACCGCCAGGATCTGGATGATGGTCAGCGGGAGCGGTATTTTGAACATCACCATGAGGATGAAGGGAACGATCTCCGGGATATTGGAGGCCAGTATGTAGGTTATGAAGCGGCGGATGTTGTCGAAGATGGCCCTTCCTTCCTCCACGGCCGCCACGATGGAGGCGAAGTTGTCGTCCACCAGGATCATGTCCGCCGCCTCCTTGGCCACGTCGGTCCCACCCTTCCCCATGGCCACGCCTATGTCG
>JBBFMI010000285.1:0-2443 GCA_037478635.1 Candidatus Geothermincolales bacterium
CGCAACGAGGACCGGGTGTACGCCAAGGCGGTCAAAGGCGGGGTTTCCAGCCACGCCCTTTCCCCCGAGGAGGAGGAGGCGGTGCGTCGGGCCATGACGTCGAAGCCCCCCTTCATGGGCGGGGGTCGCCGCCCGCGGAGGAAAGTCTTCGACATCGGGGACGTGTATCCCGGGGAGGAAGAAGCCTGATGGAAAAGGAAATCAGTGCTAAACCGGGCATAGTGGTGAGAAGGCTTGCCTTCCTGGGACCGTCCGGGACCTTCACCGAGGAGGCCCTGGATAAATGGCCCGGCCTTATCTACCGGGAGAAGCTCCCGTACCCGACCGTGGAAGAGGCCCTGTTCGCGGTGGCGGAGGGCGAGGCCGAAAAGGCGGTGGTGCCCATCGAGAACTCCATAGAGGGCTCGGTCAACGACACCTTGGACGCCCTGGCCTTCGAGGTGGACCTGCGGATCGAGGCCGAGCTGGTCCACCCGGTAAGGCATTGTCTCATGGTGAGGCCCGGAGTCTCCCTGGAGGAAGTGGAGGCGGTCATTTCCCACCCCCAGGCGGCGGCCCAGTGCCGGAGACACCTGAAAGCGACGCTTCCCGGGGTTCCGCTGGAGGCCGCCAACAGCACCGCCGAGGCGGCGAAGCGGGTGGCGGAATCGACCAAGCCCCTTGCCGCCCTGGGCAGCCGGGCGGCGGGGGATCTTTACGGGCTACAGGTGGCCAGGGAAGGGATGGAGGACCACCCGGAGAACCGGACCCGTTTCGTGTTGGTGGGAAGGGAGAGGAAACCTCCGTCCGGCTACGACAAGACCTCCATCGTGTGTTTCATCCACCAGGATCGCCCGGGCATGTTGTTGCAGATACTCCAGGAATTCGCTTACCGTTACATAAACCTCACCAAGATCGAGTCCCGGCCGACCAAGAAGGTGCTCGGGGAATACTGTTTCTTCATAGACTGCGAGGGCCACGAGGAGGACGAGGTGGTGGCCTCGGCCCTGCGTTGCCTGCGTTGCAAGCTCCCCGTGGTGAAGATGCTCGGATCTTACCCCAGGTACCGAGAGGAGGGGTAGAATGCTCGATCTCAGGTTCGTCCGCGAGAACGTGGATCTGGTGCGGGACGCGCTGGAGAAGAGGGGGATGGAAGCTCCTCTGGACAGGTTCCTGGAGCTGGACGAGGAGAGGAGGGCCCTCCAGGTGGCCCTGGAGGAAAAAAGGGCCAAGCACAAGAAGGGCAACAAGGAGATCGGGCGAAGGATGCGGACCGGGGAGGACGTGGAGTCCCTCCGGAGGGAGATGGCGACCTTGAGCGACGAGATCAAGGCGGACGAGGAGAAATTGACCCGCCTGGAGGAGGAGATCCGGGAAATCCTCATCCGGCTGCCCAACATTCCGCATCCCTCGGTGCCGGTGGGGCCAGACGAGACGTACAACCAAGAGATAAGGCGGTGGGGAACCCCCCGGGAGTTCGACTTTCAGCCCCTTCCTCACTGGGAACTGGGAGAGCAGCTGGGCATCCTCGATTTTCAACGGGGGGTGAAGATCGCCGAATCCCGCTTCACCCTCCTCGTGGAGGAGGGCGCGCTCCTGGAAAGGGCGTTGATCAACTTCATGTTGGACCTCCACACCCGGGAACACGGCTACCGGGAGGTCTTTCCCCCCATACTGGTCAACGAGGATAGCATGTTCGGGACGGGCCAGCTGCCCAAGCTGGAAAAGGAGATGTACCGCTGCCGGGACGACGACCTGTATCTCGTCCCCACCGCGGAGGTACCGGTTACCAACATCCACCGGGACGAGGTCTTAAACGAGGAAGACCTTCCCATATACTATTGCGCCTATACCCCGTGCTTCCGGAGGGAGGCCGGGTCTTACGGGAGAGATATCAAGGGTCTCATCCGCCAGCATCAGTTCAACAAGGTGGAGCTGGTGAAGTTCGCCCACCCCGACCGTTCTTTCGAGGAGCTGGAATCCCTTACCAGGGACGCCGAGGAGGTCCTGCGCCGGCTGGGCCTTCCCTACCGGGTAGTGGCCCTTTCCACCGGCGACCTCTCCTTCGCCGCGGCTAAGTGTTACGACCTGGAGGTGTGGTTGCCCTCTTACGGGGAGTACAAGGAGATCTCCTCCTGTTCCAATTTCACCGATTTCCAGGCGAGAAGGGCCAACATCCGCTATCGACCCAAGGATGGGGGGAAGGCCAGGTTCGTCCACACCCTGAATGGCTCGGGAGTGGCAGTGGGAAGGACGGTGGCGGCCATCCTGGAGAACTACCAGCGCAAGGACGGGAGCGTGGTCATACCGGAAGCGCTGCGCCCGTACATGCATGGCATGGAGGTCATCGGCCCATGAGGAAGGCCGTTGGCCGCGGGGTCGAGGCCTCGCGCTTGCGGAATTTCCTCCCAAAAGCACGCCGAGGAAAAAAACCGGAAAATCGAGGGCCCGTGTTTTCCTTGGT
>JBBFMI010000286.1:0-2400 GCA_037478635.1 Candidatus Geothermincolales bacterium
GGGGTCGATCTCCTTGAGCCCCCGGATGAGATGGTAGGTATAATGGCCTACCCCGGTCTTTTCCAGGAGAAAGGGGGTTCCATCGAAGACTACCCTCAATCCGAACCCTCCCTCAATCTCCCATCCTTCCCACCGAGATGAGCAACACCCCGGTGACGATGGCTGCCACGCCCAGCCAGTTCCATACCGAGATGCGGTAAGACTCGAAAAGCTTATCGTACAGGAGCACCACCACGTAGGTGAGGCTCACGAAGGGATAGGCCACCCCCAGGGGAACATCGGCGAGGACCACGAGCCAGAACGCGGCGGAAGCGACGAAAAGGGCAAGGCCCAGTATCACGGTGAAGCTCCTGGTCACCTCCTTCACGAAGGTCAGTGGCTTCTTGAGCAACTCGCCCGTTTCCATCCCCGTCCGGTCCTTGAGCCCTTCCATCCCTCGTCGCAGACATATCTGTCCGGCGATGGCTAGGCTAACGCTTACCAGGATCAGTAGAAAAGATGCCGGCCTCACCGCAGCCTGCACGGTTATCCCTCCTTCCGATGTCGGGACACGTCGATAGATGTCCTAACAAGGTTCATGCCCGTTCATGGAAACTTCAATACCAAAACCGGTCAGAAACTGGTAAGTCCAACCCTTCCCCTGGCGAGCAAAGGGTTCCACTTCATTATCTCCTTCCCCACCTCGATCCGCTCAATTCTTGCTACGCTTGGCACCGTTCCGGCCCATTATACCAACCGGTCCAGGTCTTTCTCCGGCTCATGCAATCCCAAGATAATCCATGCAATCCCAAGATAATCTCGGGATACCGAGCCGGACCCTCCCGCAAGGACGATCTCATCCTGCCTTTATATAGAAAGCCGGTGGCTCTATCGCGCCGGGTGGTTCCTCCCAGAAGCCCGAAAATTGCCACGTGAGCCGGGTGTAGGCCCTCACATCTTCCTTTCTTGCCTCCACCTCGGCCCTTATCTCGCGGGGAAGGACACTCGCCCGGTCCAGGACGACCTCCACCGACAGCTCCCTCCCCATCCCCTCGTCGAGAAACCTCGAGAACTCCTCCCTCCATTCCTGGCCCACTTCCTCCAGTCTCACCCTGAGAATCTCCTCCAAGTCGGCGTTGAACCGGATGCGCAGGCCTCCCTCCTCTTCTTGGGCGGAGAGACCGAAAGGCTCTGCCGTGATCAATCTCATCGTCCTTGTGAAATCGAAATACCGGTTGTCCCCGGGGGGAGGCACATAATAAACCCATGCCGACGTTCCCAAGGCGGATTCGATCTTCTTCCCCCGCACGTAAACCGATTTTCCGCCGTCCAGGGTGAGATACCGATAATCCGTGGCGGCCACGGTATCCGACCCCTCCGGGTCGATCCAACTCTCCTGCCTCCAGTAGCTCTGGCTGAGGGGAAAGATGCTTTCACCTTCAACGATTATCGTCTGGTTTAGCCTTTGTCCACCCGATTCCAACTCCAGCAGTACCTCTTCCCGGAACTTCAGGTAGTTGTTCCCAGAGGCGTAGGACTCGCAGGCCTCAACGCAATCCCGCAACATCATCCCCGGGTCCACGCCCCCACAGCCACACCACAAGAAGAGGAAACACAAAACCATTGAAAGGGGAATGAACAATCTCGAACCGTTCACAGAAGGCCTTTTCCCCATCCCAAACCCACCTCGCCATGGAGGCATATCAAGCTCACCTTCCGACGCCCTGGTAGTGGAAACCTAGGCGGCGAATGGAGGTGGGATCGAGGCAGTTACGGGTGTCGATGATCCCCTGTCCCCGCATGACCTCCTTCACCTGACGGAAATCCTGCAGGCGGAACTCGTCCCAATCGGTGAGGATCATCAGCAGATCGGCGTCCTTTACCGCCTCGATGGCGCTTTCGGCATACTCAAGATCCGGCATTTCCTTCCGGGCGTTCTCCATCGCCCGGGGATCGTATGCCTTCACCCGGGCACCCTTCTCCAAGAGGAGCCGGACGATCTGCAGCGCGGGAGATTCCCGTACATCGTCGGTGTTGGCCTTGAAGGCGAGCCCCCAGGCGGCCACGACCTTCCCCTCCAGGGTACCCAGGTACCCCTCCGCCTTTTCCACCATCCTCTGCATCTGTCTCTGGTTCACCTCGAGGACCCCCTCCAGGAGCCGGAACTCGTATCCGGCGCGTCGGGCTATCTCCAGCAAGGCACGGCAGTCCTTAGGGAAGCAGGAACCGCCGAAACCCGGGCCCGCCCTGAGGAACTCGAAGCCAATGCGGCGGTCATACCCCATCCCCAGCGCAACTTCTTTCACGTCCGCGTCCACCGCCT
This sequence comes from Candidatus Geothermincolales bacterium, assembly GCA_037478635.1. Classification (GTDB taxonomy): domain Bacteria; phylum Actinomycetota; class Geothermincolia; order Geothermincolales; family RBG-13-55-18; genus JACVJK01. Next base: position 2,303 of record JBBFMI010000286.1, read on the forward strand.
CGCAGATGTTCGCGATGGCGTTGATGAAGGAGACCTTGGTGGCCAGGAAGGCGTTGGACGCGTACTTGATCATCTCGGCGCTGGCAGGATCGGTGATG
>JBBFMI010000287.1:0-2397 GCA_037478635.1 Candidatus Geothermincolales bacterium
GCCCGGACTGGGGCTCGGCCTTTACATCGCCCGGGAGATCGTCGAGGGCCATGGTGGAAAAATATGGAACGAGCCCCGGGAGGGAGGCGGAACCGCGTTCCGGTTCCTTCTGCCCTGAAAGGCATCCCCGAGAGGCACGTTCATCCGCTCACTCGCAAAGACGTGCAAAAAGCATGTGGCGACGATCCGGGTCATCCCTCACGCCAGCTATTTCACGGCCAAGGCGTCACCCCTCATGCCCACATTTCAACGGCCAAGGTAACTGCCCTAAAATGGTCTTTAACGGCATTCGGCTTGAGGCTTCGGCGCCACGGGAGACGTTCCCCTGATAACGCATGCCGGGGGAGTGGCCCGCATCCGGCTCGACCGGTCGCCCGCCTTCCGCGGGCATGGCCATAGAGGAACTCGTTGCGGGCATCCAGGCGCCGGGAGACACGAAGGGGGAGGGAGGTTCATGCGCGTATTCGACTACCTTGACCGCTGGGCGGAGGAACGCCCAGGCGCCGAGGCGCTGGTTTTCGGCGAGACCCGCGTCACTTTCTCCCAGTACTTGAAGGAGGCCGAGAGGTTCGCCGCGGGGCTTTTGGCCCTGGGGGTGGAGAAAGGCGACCGGGTGGGCCTCTACATCCCCAATCACCTGGAGTTCGTGTTCGGTTACCTGGACCACCATGGCGGGGGCAGTGGCCGTCCCCGTTTCCTGGCGCTTCTCGTCCCAGGAGGTGGCCTACGTCCTGGGGCACTCCGGTGCGAGGGTCGTGGTCATGGAGACCGGTTTCATGGGCAACGACTTCGTACAGCGGATGGAGGAGGCCCGCCGGGACCTGCCAGACCTCCAGCAAGCGGTGGTGATCGGCGGTGAAGGTCCCTCCGACTCCATGCCATACCGAACTTTCCTCGAAAGAGGCGATGCTTTCGCCGGGAAACTCACCCAGAGGAAGGGCGAGGTAACGGGCGAGGACGGCGCGCTCATGCTGTTCACTTCCGGCACCACCGGAAAGCCCAAGGCCCCCCTTCTGACCCATCGGAACCTGGTGAGCTACGTGCGCTCCATGATCTCCTTCGTGAACATGGAGCCGGGAGACCGCATGCTGATGGACATCCCCAACAACCACGTGGGCGGGGCGGTGATGGCCATCCTTTCCTCCCTGGCCAACGGGTCCACCCTGGTCATGCTCGATTCCTTCGTGCCGGCGCAGGTCCTCAAGACCGTTCAAGAAGAAGCGGATAACCGTGATGGGGCAGGTCCCCGCCCAGTACATACTCCTCTTCATGCAGCCCGACTTCAGCGAATACGACCTTCCCAGCGTGAGGATAGCCATCGTATCCGGAGCCCCGACCCCGCCGGAACTGGTGGAGCAGATCAGGGAAAAGATGGGGATCATCCCCATGGTCGCCTACGGCATGACCGAGACCAGCGGGGCCATAACTTCCACCCTTCCTGCCCATCCCTGGGAGAAGGTCCTCCACACCGTCGGCCTCCCCATACCGGGCGTGGAACTGAAGATCGTCGGAGAGGACGGAAGAGAGCTCGCCCCGGGCGAGGTGGGAGAGATAGCGGTGAAGGGCGACATGGTGATGTCGGGATACTTCGGCCAACCGGAGATCACGGCAGGTTCCTTCGACCCGGAGGGGTATTTCCTCACCGGCGACGTGGGCGTGGTCGACGAGGACGGGTTCCTCCGCATCATGGCCAGGAAAAAGGAGATGTACATCCGCGGGGGAGAGAACGTTTATCCACCTGAGGTGGAGGACGTCCTATACCGGCACCCCAAGGTGATGTTCGCCGCCGTGGTGGGTTATCCCGACCCGGTGCTGGGAGAGAAGGGCAGGGCTTACATCGTGCCCAAGCCGGGAGAGGAGATCACCGAGGAGGAGATCAAGGAATTCTGCCGTATGTACCTGGCCGATTTCAAGGTGCCCGACCAGGTGGTCTTCCGGGACGCCCTGCCACTCACTCCCCTGGGCAAGGTCCACAAGTACGCCCTGCAGGAGGAGATCCGCAGGGAATTCGAGGGCAGCGTCGGGGGAGGGGGTAAGCGGACGATCCGTCCGTCCACCGCATTCATCATTTTCCGCCCCGGGGCAGCCGCTGAAGGGCCCCGGTGGTGACCGGAAAACCTGACCGGGCGCGCGATCCCACCGCGCGCAGATCAACGTCGCCGCATGTTTGTCTTGCAGAAAACCGTGCCCTTGGGGGATTTCGCTCGATCCCGCTACGTGGAAAGACCGCGGGGATTCCCGGCATCGATCGTGTTCAGAAAAACGTTGCGGAAGCCGCCCTGAAACGGCTCGGGAACTTCCTCGGGAAGAAACGGAGCCAGGAGTCCATCCGAAAAGGCTTCCGGGGCTAACCGGTTTGCAAGGACCGCCGCCAATAAGGGGCAAGGAGGGTCCGGT
>JBBFMI010000288.1:0-2383 GCA_037478635.1 Candidatus Geothermincolales bacterium
CCGGAGGGGGCGGAGAAGATGCTCATCTTCGCCCTCACCGGCAGGAAGGTGCCTCCCGGAAAGCTCCCCTCGGAGGTGGGTTGCCTGGTGCAGAACGTGGGAACCGCCATCGCCCTTTACGAGGCCTGCGCCTGGGGCAAGCCGCTCTACGAGCGGGTGGTGACCGTGACCGGCACCGGGATACGCGAGCCGGCCAACCTCCTGGTGCGCATCGGCACCCCCATCTCGGCCCTCATCGCGGCCTGCGGGGGGTTCGTGGGAGACCCGGTGAAGCTCATCATGGGAGGCCCCATGACCGGCTGGGCCCAGCCCGATGCCTCTTCCCCCGTGGTCAAGGGAACCTCGGGGGTGGTGGTCCTCACCTCCGACCTGGTGGACCTGGGGGAGGAGGGAGAGTGCGTGCGCTGCGGCAAGTGCGTGGAGGTCTGCCCCATGAGCCTCTCTCCCAACTACATCGTGCAATCCACGAGGAGGGGCCAGTGGGACAGGGCCGAGATGTGGGGAGCCCTGGACTGCTTCGAGTGCGGGTGCTGCTCCTACGAGTGCCCCGCCTACATCCCCCACGTCCAGTACGTGCGCAAGGCCAAGGCCAGGATCGCGGCCCTCAAGAAGAAGTAAAGGAGGCGATGGGAAATGGCGAAGAACGGCTTCGTTGTCACCCCGCCCCCTCACCTGAGGAGCAAGGAGAGCACGGCATCTGCCATGAGGGACGTGCTCATCGCCCTTGCCCCAGTGACGGTTGCGGCGCTGGTGGCGTTCACCTATAATGCCCTCTTCAACATCGTTCTGGCGGTCGGCTCTTGCCTTTTCTTCGAATGGTTGGCGTGCAGGATCAAGGGCAGGGAGTCCACCTTGAAGGATGGGAGCGCCGCGGTGACGGGGCTCCTTCTCGCGCTGCTCTTCCCGCCCAAGATCCAGTGGCTCAACCTCATCATCGCCTCCTTTGTCGCCATAGTGGTGGTGAAGGAGCTCATGGGCGGGTTGGGAAGGAACATCTTCAACCCCGCCCTGTTCGGCTTCGTCTTTGCCCTGACCTGCTCGGGGCTGCTCGCCAGCTGGACGGGTTACCTCGGTTTTCTCCCCGGCGGCTTCGACGGGGTATCCGCGGCTACCCCGCTGGCTTACATCAAGCACGGCCTGGAAGGACCCCATCCTTCATACCTCGCCCTGCTGTTCGGTAACCATGGAGGGGCCATCTCCGAGGTCGGGGCGTTCTGGGTCCTCTTGGGCGGAGCCTATCTCATCTATCACAGGGTCATCCGCTGGACCATACCGGCGACCATCCTCGCCACTGTGCTGATCTTCGGTTACATCGTGGGATCCGATGGCCTATATCACGTTCTGGCCGGTGGTCTCATGCTGGGGGCTTTCTTTATGGCCACCGACTGGGTGACCAGCCCCATGTTCACCGCTGGCCAGGTCGTGTACGGGATACTCATCGGCATCCTGGTGGTCCTGATCCGCGTGTTCGGAGGGCCGTCGGGAGGAGTCGCATACTCGATCCTCATAGGGAACGCCTTCGTGCCGCTCTTGGACAAGGTGTTCAGGCCCAAGAAGTTCGGAGAAGTGGCTGCCTGACAGCTTTCAGTGGAAAGGGGGTCGGGTGGGCCGACCCCCTTTTTCTTTTAAGGATGGGCGCCCGATCTCGGCTACGGTTTATACTACTGCCTGATGTCCCCTTGATCGGTCGGAGCACGAGACATGGAGGACGAGATTGGAGGAAATGGACTACGAGGCGGCGGCCAGGCGTAACCGCAGGGACACCCTGTTGGTGATAGCCCTGATACTGCTGGTGATTCCCCTGGCGGTGTTCCTCGTGAGGCGATTCGACCCCGGCTATTCCCGCGAGCCCCTGGTGGTCGAGCGTTTTCTGTTGGACGATTTTGTCACCGTGACCGCCTACGGGAAGGACCGCAGGAAGGTGGAGAGGGCGGTGGAAGAGGCCTTCAGGGCCATGGAGAGGGTCCAGGAGGTAGCGGACCGCTACCGGGAGGATAGCGAGCTCTACTCGGTGAACCGGAGGGCTTCGGAGCAGGAGGTCGTGCTCTCGGAGGACCTCTGGTCGATGCTCGAGGTCGCCGTGGAGGTCAACCGGTCCACCGGCGGGGCGTTCGACGTCACGGTGGGACCCCTCGTGGACCTGTGGGACGTGAAGGGGAAGGCCGAGAGGGGAGGCCCTCCCCCCACCTCCGAGGAGATAGGACGGGTGTTGCCCCTGGTGGGCATGGACAAGCTGGAGCTTGACCCCGCAAGGCGCACGCTGCGCTTCAAGGTTCCCGGCATGTCCCTGGACCTGGGAGGCCTCGCCAAGGGCTATGCCCTGGACAAGGCCGTCGAGGCCCTCAGGTCCCACGGCATCTCCAGCTTCGTGGTGAACATGTTG
>JBBFMI010000289.1:0-2380 GCA_037478635.1 Candidatus Geothermincolales bacterium
GCCTGGAATCTACCGGCTGCGGCAGGCTTCCATGGACGGGGAGCTCCTTCCGTCACCTTTTTCGACGTGGGCCAGGGGGACTCGGCGCTGTTGGTGGGCCCGAAAGGCGAGCTCGTCCTGCTGGACGGGGGACCTGATCCCTTCCTGGTGAAGAAGAAGCTGGCTGCCAGGGGCTTGAGGTACCTGGATGCCGTGATCTATTCCCACGGGGACCGGGACCACGTGGAAGGATTGGCGGAGGTGATCGCCGAGCTCCAGGTGGGAGTGCTGATGAGGCCCGCCATGGCCCCCGGAGCGGGGGCCGAGAGGGAGGTATTGGAGGCCGCGATGGCGAGGGGCGTCCCGGTGGTGGAACTCGGGGGTGGGGAGAGGGTGGCCGTGGGAGAGCTGGTATTGGATGTGGTGGGAGGTCCTTCCCTTCTCGATCCCGGGGCGGAAACGGGTGATTCCCCGAAAGGAAGCCCGCGCAACGAGGCGAGCCTGGTGGTCTCGGTGAAGCTGGAGGGGGTGACCTTCCTGTTTCCCGGCGATATCGAAGAGGTAGGACAGGGGTACCTCCTCGAGGGGGGCCACGAGCTGAAGGCCGATGTCCTCAAGTTGCCCCATCACGGCGGTTTCGCGGCTAACACCGAGAGGTTCCTGGACGAGGTGGATCCCAGGGCGGCGATTATCAGCGTCGGTACCCCCAATGAATATGGCCACCCGTCGGCAGGGACCCTCCGGTCCTTGGAGCGCCGGGGCTGCCGGGTGTTTCGCACCGACGAGTCGGGGGATATAGTGGTTAGGGCGTCGAAAGGCAGGGTGATGGTCCAGGAAGAAAGATGCCCCGACCAGAAAAAAGGCGGCGGGGAAAGGGAGCTTTCGACTCTTCCCAGGTCGGCGGCGGTTTTTCGTAGCGGTTTGATGAAAGGCAGTAGAGCTCCCGGTCGGGAGTCGAGGGATCCCGGTAATGTGGGGATGTCGCTGGATGGTATCGGGACGAGAGTCTGAGATCGGCAACGGAGGAAAGGGATTGAGGGCGAGGGTGTTTCTGCTCTACGGCGATCAGCCTCTGTTGCTGGAGGAGGAGCTCGAGAAGCTGAAGAGGTCTTGGTCGAAAAAGGGAGATCTCTCCCTGAACCTGCAGGTTTTCGAGGCAGGGGAAACCTCCCTTTCCGAGGTCCTCGAGGCCTCTCAAGTGCTCCCCTTCGGGTCGGACAGGAGGTACCTGGTGGTCAAAAGGGCCCAGGAGTTGTCTCCCCCGGAGATCAGGCAGCTGGAAAGGTACCTTCAGGAGCCGGCGGAGGAGGCAGTCCTGGTCTTTTTGGCCGAGGGACTCAGGGAAGGCTCGAAGTTGCTCGAGGTTTTCCGGTCACGGGGATTGGCCAAGAAGGTGGAGCGTCGCAGGGACAAGATCCCCCTGTGGATCAAGGAGAAGTTCGCGGAAAGGGGGCTCAAGGTCGACGGAAGGGCGGCGGTCTACATGGCGGAGGCGCTGGGGAACGACCTGCTTGCCCTGGAAAAGGCGGTTGAAAAGGTCGTCCAATACCACCAGGGAAGGGCGGAGGTGGGGCTGGAGGAAGTGGTCGACCTGGTGACTCCCAGGGAGGATTACCAGGTCTACGAGATCGTGGAGAGGGTCGGTACGGGGGACGTGGACGGGAGCCTGCGCATACTGCGGCGTTGGATGGCGAAGGGCGGGAATGCCACCCACCTGTTGAGAGGGCTTTCCCTGCACTTCCGGCAGCTGCTCCAGTATCACGCGCTATGCCGGGAAGGCTATCCCGAGTCGGAGGTCGCCAGCAGGATGGACCTGGGAGGGCATGCCTGGAAGCTGGACAGGTACATCAGGCGGCACGCTGGGATATGGGACCTTGAGAGCACGGCCCGGGCCCTTTTTCACCTGGCCTCGGTGGAGGCCGACCTGAAGACGGGAAGGCTCGGCGAGGATACCGCCGCCGAGTTCTTGGTGCTCGGGCTCCTCAACATATTGAGCAGGCAGGGGGCGACGCGGGGTCGGGCGAAAAGAGCGAGAAGAGACAAGTAATGAAACAATTTGCAATCTATATTGATATCATTGCAATTATGTGCATAATAGAACCATCAGGCCCTGAGGCCCTTGGAGGTGAGGATCCGAGGTGAGAGTAGGTGTCGTGGGGGCTTCCGGTTATACCGGGGCAGAGTTGATGAGGCTTCTGGCCGCCCACCCCGAGGTGGAGGTGACCCTGGCGACCGCCCAGGCCTATGCCGGAAAAAGGGTGGGGGAGCTTTACCCCCACCTTCGTCCCTACGCCGAGATGACTTACCGGGCTTTCGACCCGGACGAGGCGGTGGAGCTGGCCGAGGAGTGCCGGCGGATCATGGCGCAGAACGGCATGCAGTCGCTCACCGGCGCGGTGCT
>JBBFMI010000290.1:0-2370 GCA_037478635.1 Candidatus Geothermincolales bacterium
GATCGTTTTGTCTGCCCTTGATCCGCGAGGAAGGACCCCTGCTTCAGGCTTCCTCGACCAGGAGGCGCCCCACGGGGATGTGACCGGTCAGGCGGTGAAGGGAATCGAAGAGCTCCACCCGGAACGTGCCCGGCCTTTCGCCGGCGATGCGGGCGGCCTCCTCCCCGGCCAGGCCGAACAGGGCCAGGGCGCCGGCCGTGAGCTCGAGGGCAGGTCCACCGGAGCAAAGCAGAACCGCCACCGCCGTGGTGGCCATGCACCCGGTGCCGGTGATCCTGCCCAGCATGGGGTGTCCGTTGGCCACCAGGTATGTCCTCTCGCCGTCGCTCACCGCGTCCTTTTCCCCGGTGACCGCCACCACGCACCGCAGCGCCTCGGCGGCCTGGCGGGCGAGCTGGCACGGGTCCTGGGAGGAGAGGGATTCCACCCCCCTGATCTCGCTCTCGAGCCCTAAGAGGGAGGCTATCTCAGCCACGTTCCCCCGGATGACGGTGGGCCTGACTTCCTCCACCAGGGTCCGGGCGAGACGCGTGCGGTAGGAAGTGGCGCCGGCTCCCACCGGGTCAAGGACCACGGGCTTTCCCGATTCGGCCGCCTTTTTCCCGGCAAGAAGGAGGCTCTTCTCCCAGGCGGGGGAAGGGGTTCCCATGTTGAGCACCACCGCGTGAGCCTGGGAAGCCATCTCCTCCACCTCTTCCTGGGCGTGGGCCATGACGGGAAGGGCCCCCAGGCACAAGGTGAGGTTGGCGGTGTCGTTCATCACCACGTAGTTGGTGATGTGATGCACCAGTGGCCTGGTCTCGGCCACCTTCCTCAAGCTCTCCCGCAGGAGTCCCCTTATCTCGTCCGCCTTCATGGTTCCCACCATCCCCGTCGAGCCGCTTGCCTTTCCGCCATCGCTCGCCTGACCTGGGTTGAACCGTGCCGTCCGCCGGTGGGTGAGGAGCCGGTGCCGCTATATTAGTTTATCAATACGATAGACTTTATTATATTTGATCCGTGACCGAACTCAATCCTCGCCTTGCTCGGTCTCTCCCGCCTCGGCTTTTCCCACCAGCCTCTCTATGAGCGCCAGCAGTTCATCTGGATCAGCCGGCTTTTCCACGTAAGCGGCGTAATCCATTTTCCTTCCCGTTTCCAGCTCGTAGCGGCGGTTGCTCACCTCTTCCCGCACCGAGGTGAGGATGACCACCGGGATGCGTGACCACCTTTCGTAGCGGGGGTCACGTAGCATGTCGAAAACGGCGAATCCATCCACGTGGGGCATGAGCAGGTCCAGGATGATCAGGTCGGGGTTTTCCAGTTTTATCTTCTCCAGGGCCTCGGCCCCGTCTTTGGCCACCACCACCTCGTATCCCTCGTCCTCCAGGAGCATGGTGACGTCGGCCACCACGTCGGGGTCGTCGTCGGCGAGCAGGATCTTCTTGGCCATCTTTCCTCCTCCCATGGGTCAATGCCTTGTCCGCCTGGACTGCACTGCCATTTCGAATCCAGGTTCGAGGTTTCCTTGAATGCCTATATACCCTCTTTGGGACCTCCCGCCCTCGAATGACCTTTTTCGGGTTGATCGCTCGCTCGATCCGTATATCCAATTTGACTTTCCCGCCTCACCTGGGCTTCCCCCGGTTTTATGGTAACCACCGGGCGCGCTGGCAGCCCGGGTCTCCCTTCCCGGTTTCTTCCTCGATGGTGGCCCTTGCCGCCTCATCCTCGGACTTAAAGTCGCTGGTCAGTGTCGCCGGGTACGGGACTGATCTCGCTCCGGAACAGAAAACCGTCCTTTCCTGAGAGCCGCGAACCGCTTTCCACTCATCTTTCCACCCAAGGCTACTTCCCTATCCTCTCGATGAGGAGTCCGTTGGGTTTTCCTTGATCAACCCGATTGGACATCCCGTCGAGCCTCGAGTTCCCATCCCGCCCGGGGGTCGTTTTCCTTTTCCGGCAGGGGACAGGACAGCCCCATCGGCAGCACGAAGGTAACCCTGGTCCCCTTGCCCGTCTCCGGCACCGGGCTTTCAGCCCATATCCTCCCGCCGTGCAGGGCCACTATTCGCTTGCTTATCGAAAGGCCCAGTCCCGTGCCCTCCGGCGAGTCTGGATCTCCCTTGAAGAACTCGTCGAATATGCGGGGGAGTATCTCCGGGGGTATCCCCGTGCCCTCGTCTTCCACGCTCACTAATACCTGGTCCCCGAGCCTCTGGGCGGAGATGGTTATCCTTCCCCCCTTGGGGGTGTGACGCACCGAGTTGGAGACGAGGTTGAGGATGAGCTGTTGCAGGCGGATGTCGGAGGCGAAGATCTCCGGCAAGGGCCTCTTTATCTCCGCGGAAACCTGTATCCCCTTGGGAGCCGCCAGCTCGTGGGCGGTTT
>JBBFMI010000291.1:0-2360 GCA_037478635.1 Candidatus Geothermincolales bacterium
CGCCGGTGGATCCCCAGTTTCCCGGCTCCCCGAGCCTGTTCCTCACCGCGGCGAGGTCCTCCCCCAGGGTAATCCCCGCCAGGGAATGCCCCGGCACCACCGGTTCCTGGGAGCACGGCCCGAAGGGATCGCCGGCGGCGGGAGCCTGGGCTTCCTCCACTATCGGCTCGAGTCCGCCGGGCGGCGTGACGATGACCGTGATCGTTCCCCGGGAGGGAGACACCAGGAAGTCTATGCCCCGGGAGGTATAGGAGAGGAGCCTGAGTTCCTCGCCCTCCTCGCCCAGGGAAGTGGACGAGGCCTCGGGGGGACCGAGACTGGCCTCGATCTCTTCCTGGCCGCTCCCCAGGCCCAGGTCCTCGGGGGTCCTCCCGCGGTAATCTCCCGAGATCTCGAGGGAGGCCACCGCGTCCTCCCCGTCCAGGACCCCGTCCCCGTCGTCCCTCAGCAATATGACCAGGGTCCAGGTGGCGGGACCCGCCTGACTGGAGGGATCGATCCTCCCGTAGAACAGGTGGTGGAGCTTCCCCTCCCCCCTCACCTCCTCCGGTTCACCGTGGTCCCTCACTATCGAGGAATACCTTTCGCCTATGTCCACCAGGGCGGCGGAGTATCCGGGCACGATGGGGTCGTCGAGCCAGGCGGGATGCCCTTGTCCCCTGCCCGAGCACCCCCAGGGAAGGAGGATGGCGGTTACCAAGACCGCCAGGAGGGCCGCGACCGGAAGAAGTAGCCGGGCAGGGGGATTGCCCGGGTGACCCCGGCTTGCTCGTGCCGCTGGGGGTGCAGGTGCCGCCGGGACCTGCCGGGCCAGGACGACCTCTCTCCCTTTCCTACCCATCCTCCTCATGGACGCCCCTTGCCCCTGGATCCCCTCGCCCTGCGCGAGTGGACCACCGGAAGTGCGAGGTGGTCCGCGAGGTGCTCCACCACCAGGTAGACGTCCGCTCGGTTGCGCTCGGGAGTCCCGTTAAGGTGGGTGCGGAATACCCGGTGTTTTTCCCCGTCCGTGCCTTCCACGAAAACCCTCGCCAGGTAGAGTCGTTGGGAATATCTCCCGCTTATTAGGGGGGATACCTCCGTTTCCTCCACCAGCACGCGCGAGAGGGTGTTCACGGGGATGAACTTCCTTTGGGGTATGAAGAACCTGTATCTCTCGAGGAACAGGCCCTTGCCGTCCTCCAGGGACGCGAAAGTGGGCGAGGAAAATATTGCCAGTATGCTGTAGAAGAGGAGAAGGGCGCTGGCCAGGCCGGTGAAGAGGCGGGCCACCCCGGCCGTGGCCAGCACGGCGTTGAGTACGGCGGCGTAGAAGACCGCCACGTGGAACATCTCCCACCCCCCGCCCCTCACCTCCCAGCGCGGGGCACCCGGCCCTTCCGGCCGGCAAGCGGCCTCGTTTCTGTCCCTGGCAGCGTCTCCCGTCATCTCGTCTCTCCTCTCAGGTCCGGAGGTGGATCCGTAGCGGAAACCTCTTGCGCCCAGGATTATTTTAAGCCCTTGCGGCGATAGGTCCCGCGAGGTAAGCGGGACTTGGCCGGGAGGGACGTCATTAATAGTAAAGCGGAGAAACACGCTTCATCCTCACGATAAAAGGATTGCTCCAGTCCCTTGCGGCGATAGGTCCCGCGCGTTGAGCGGATCCTTCGGACGGGAGTGACGGCCTTGGGGGTTTAGCCGGGACGCGAGGTCGATTCTCGCGGTCGAGGACCTTTCCATGCTCTTTTGTTCCGGGTCCCGGTGAAGAATGGTCTTGCGCGGTGAGCAAGGTCCTTTTACCGGGAGAGACGGACTTCGGGGATGGGTCCACGATGCCGGCCCTTCCGCCGTGGCTCCACGATACCGTCCCTTCCGCCGTGGTCAAGGATTCCCGGCGTGAGAGCGCTTCGCGCCCGTCTTTTACCTAAGCGGTTTACGCGTTCGTCCCGTTATGGTGATGCAAATTTTGCTGTTCCATGGTAAAAATAATCAGGTCGCTGCACGGCTGGACTTTCGATGGCGAAGGGGATATGTTCTCATGGGGCGTGAACCTACTGGCTTTCCACCTGTTTTTCTCTCAGGGGCCGGGGTCTTGATCGGAGGTGGGCGAATGGCTGACAAAGACGGTGGGAACCGCTACGGGAAAGAGGGGAAAGACGCCATAATCAGGAGGTTGAAAAGGGTGGAGGGGCAGATCCGGGGCATCATCCGCATGCTGGAGGAGGACTATCCCTGCAACGACGTGCTATTGCAGGTGGCCGCTGCCCGTTCCGCCATCGACAAGGTGGGGCTTCACCTCATCGCCTCCCGCCTCAAGGAGTGCATGGCGGCGGAGCTGGGGGAGGGGGGCGGCTGGGAGAACGCGCTGTCTGAGGCCATCG
>JBBFMI010000292.1:0-2352 GCA_037478635.1 Candidatus Geothermincolales bacterium
TCCACCTCGATCCCCAGGTCCTCGGCAGCCTCCAGGATGGCTTCCACGGTGGGGCGGTTCTTCTTGTAGTTCTGGTCCCACAGGTTCATGTAATCCCCCCGACCGCCTCCCAGGCCCTCGAGGTTTATCGCCCTGCACCTGTCCTTTAATCCCCGGTCCTCTATCAGTTCGGCCAGGGCGGAGGAGCCGAACCCTCCGCATTCCTCCCCGTCCAGGAGGGCGATGACCACCGTCCATCTCGGCCTTCCGGCTTGGGAAGCCAAAAACCGGGCGATCTCCAGGGCGGCGGCCACTCCGCTGGCATTGTAATCGGCCCCCGGGTATATCTCGCCCGAGTCGGGGTCCCTCCCCATGCCGTCGTAGTTGGCGGTGATGAGTAAAAGATCATCGGTCTCGCCGGGGATAATGCCCACCAGGTTCGCCCCCTCGACGGTCTCGACTCCCGGTGGGGTTTCGATGAAGCTGCTCCTCGCCGGTATCTGGAAGTCCTGGCGAAGACCTTCCAGGCCGAGTACGTGAGCGGGACTCAGGCCCGCTTCCGTCATCCTCTCGGCGAGGAAGGACCTCACCTCCTCCATCACGGGGGCGCCGGTCGGCCTTCCCTCCGCTTCCTCGGAGGATAGGTAGGCGATCACCCCCTCGATCCTTGCCGTTTCGACGCGTTCCCTTAACGCTTCTACCAGAGGATCAACGCTGCCGTTATCCGGGCGTCCGTTGCCCGAACAGCCCACCGAGCAGAACGAGAACGCCAGCAGGCCCAGGAGGATGGCGAGGGGGACGATCCGGAGGACGGGGGCTCCAGCGGCTTTCATCTATCTCCTCGCGCGCCTGTTGTTGCGCCTCTGACGCAGCCGGGAGGCCGCGCTGGCCCTCCCCGCGGCGGCCTTTCTCCGTCGAGGCAGGTATATGAGATAGGTGATGATCAACACCGCCGCCACCACCGCCAGCAAGGCTATTACGAGTGCGAGAGGACTCTTGCCCTTCTCCCGGGCTGCTCCCACGCCCAGGGCCTGGTATGCGTCCTCGGGAGGTGAGCCGGCGGCATCGGAGGCCACGGTAATCTCCACCTTTTCCGCCCCGGAAGCCTCCCGTATGGTCCTCTCCAGCTGGGCCAGGGCCCTTTGGGCTCTCTTCTGGTCGCCTTGAAGGGAGAGGAGTTCCCGGGAAAGGTTCACGCCGAACTCCTTCCCGTCGTTGGAGCGGGAGGTGTAGTACATCTTCACACCCTCGGGGATCTCGGTGGAAAGGCCGCTGGCCCGTTCGTCGTCGGTGGGCCCTTTCAGCAGTTCCAGGATGGTGAACTCCACCATCTGCCCCCCGGCGGGTATGTCCCTTTCAACCCCCACGAGCTCGTCGCCCCGGTAGAAGAACACCTTCATGTTCTTCTGCTCCCCGGTGATGGGCTGGGGCTGGTCGGTGGCGGCGGAAGTGGGGAAAGTCATGATGAAAAAGGCGATCAAGATCGCTGTCGCCGTTCCCCAAGCCTTGAAGCGTTCAAACATCGAGGCTACCCCCCTTTATCCTCGCGGCTACGGTCGCCACTCATTCTAAATCAGCGCGGATACCCGGGCAAGGCGGGACGAGGAGGGGCGGTGAGGCATAAGCCGTCAGGGTGGGCCCTGGCGATGAGGTGTGCCTTGAGGCAGGGCTAAGGTCCCCGACGGGGTGGGAGTCGGGACGGCGACGGTTCATTTTGGGTTATCATTGAAAGGATAAGTTGCTCAGCGTAGGGGGAGAGCCATGAAAAAAAGGGAAGAGGCTCCGGTGGTGGGGATTCCCAGGGCACTTGCGGCGTATAAATACGCTCCTTTCCTGGTGGCCTTCCTCCAGAGATGCGGGTTCCAGGTATTGGTGTCTCCGCCCACCAACTCCTCCGTGATGAAGGAGGGGTCTGCTGCCTGTGTGGAGGACATCTGCGTGGCGGTCAAGGTCCTCTTCGGTCAGGCCCTCCACCTGAAGGGGAAGGTGGACGTGATGGTGGTGCCTCGCCCGGTGAGGGTGGAGAAGAGGCCTTACGACACCTTCACCTGCCCCAAGCTTATGGCGGCCCCCGACATGCTTCGGCATGGCCTCAAGGATGTGCCGCCGGTGGAGGAGTTCACGGTGTCGGGTGGACACGACCCTCTATGGCGGGGATGTTTGAGGCTGGCGCGGAGACTCGACGTTTCCCTCCGGCGGGTCCACGGCGCCTATCGGGAGGCCGCCCGCGCCCAGCGTAGGTATCACGGGTACCTGAGGAGCGGCATCCACCCAGCGGTTGCCCTGGAGGCGGTCGCGGCCGGGAGGATCCCGGAGGACGGTCTCCTGGCGGCGGGAGAAGGGGACGTCTCGGTGGCCGTGATCGGCCATCCC
>JBBFMI010000293.1:0-2351 GCA_037478635.1 Candidatus Geothermincolales bacterium
TCGAGCTTCCAGATCCCGGAGGTGGGAAGCCCCAGGAAGATGCACAGGAGCAGGCGGTTGACCACCTTGTGGCCCACCAGCAGCACCCTTCCTCCGTGCCTCGCCCTGAGGAGATCCAATCCCGTTTCCAGCCTGCGCCTCACGTCGGCCAAGGACTCGCCCCCGGGGAACACCACCCTTTCCGGGTCCTCGGACCACACATGGAACTCCCGCGGCCATTCGCTTCTTATCTCCTCGACGCTCTTGCCGCTCCAGGCTCCGTAGTCAACGTCGATGAAGTGGTCCAGGGTGGAGACGGATCCCCGGTGAAAGGCCGCGATTATGGAGGCGGTCTCCACCGCCCTCTTCAGGGGGCTGGCGTAGAAGGCCTCGAAATCGAACCGGGCGAGGTATCTCCCGGCTGCCTCCGCCTGTTGCCTGCCCCTCTCGTTCAAGGGGAGGTCAGCCCTACCCCGGAATAGGTCCGCGCGGTTGTATTCGGTCTCGCCGTGCCTAACCAGCACCAGTTCCATCGTCGGCCTCCTGGATATCCGGGCGAGCCATCGCCGTCGTCGGGCGACCTGGACCTCCGTTCCCCGGGAGCCTCCCCGTTTCAAAGGAATCTTCCCGTTTCAAGGGCATCCATAAGATATATTGAACGGGGAAAAGGGGCAAGGAAGTCTCGGTCATGGGCGATGGGTGTTCAGGCGCTTAGCGAGGGGGATAGGGCGGGATGCCTATTCCGATGGGCCCCGCGTTTTCCGGAGTGGGCCCCGGAAGTCGCTCGATGTCTCCGCCTTTCCGTGGAGAGTTTCCTGGGCGAGAGCAGGGGCGAGAACTGCCCGCTGGAAGGCGCGGCGGTGCTCGGGAGCGACCTCGAGGAGGGCGGGAAGAACTGGCCCCGCGGCGTCGAGGGGGATTAGGAAGGGGGGTTCATCCATGGTTTCCACGATACCGCCCGACTCATTGTCGCGGGTGGGGCAAAACGCCTTGAACGGGGAAATGTCCAAAGACGCTTTGAACGAGGACATGTCCATGGTTCTTGCAGGGTACCTCGATGGGGAAACGGATATTACCGGTGATCGAGCTGACTGGACCGCTCTCTCGGAAGCGACCTGGGAGTTTCCCGAAATGTCAGATATTCCTGGTCGCTCAGGCTCCCGCCTGCCGGTCGGCCTCTAACGCCTCCATGTAGCCCACGATGGTGTAGTAGACGGCCCGGTCGAAGTAGAGCACGACCTGGTTGTTGAGCTCCAGGGCCTGGTATAGCTCGAGGTTGGTGGTGGTCAATCCCTCGGAGAGCACTTCGAGCCAGAGGTACCTCTTGAGCAGGATCAGGGCCATCACCACTTCTTCCAGGCGGAATCCCTCGTGGTACCTCCGCTGGCCGAGGTTCATGTAGAAGTGACGGATCTCTTCCTTCTTCGTCTCGGGGCTGAGCCAGTAGCCGAGTCGCTCGTACACGGCCATGGCCCTCTCGAACAGCTCTTCCTCGGGGAAGGTGTGGTAGGTGGGGGTGTACCTGGACTGCCGGACTTCCTTGAGCCAGAGCTTTGCCACCTTGTCCGCCCTGGTCTCGATCATCTTGATGAATCTTCTGGTTAGCACTCTGTCCTCCCGGTGGGTAACCAACCATCATCCGCCTGGAGCAAGACCGAAGTTATTATACCTTTAACCGTCCCCTTTTCAAATTTGGCTCTATGGATGTCGCCTCAGGCGCATGTTCCCTATCCCAGCGGATTATCGGGCTTTACCCTGGGATGGCGCCGTACGTGCCCGGCTTCGGAAGTTGAGCTGCA
Organism: Candidatus Geothermincolales bacterium; assembly: GCA_037478635.1. Taxonomy (GTDB): domain Bacteria; phylum Actinomycetota; class Geothermincolia; order Geothermincolales; family RBG-13-55-18; genus JACVJK01. The sequence continues at coordinate 1,779 of JBBFMI010000293.1, forward strand.
TCCGAGCCGCCATTCCGATCACGTCCCCGTCCCGGGGAAACGGAGGGAAGACCCTTCCTTTACCGCTTGTTCTTCAGGTCAAGGCTCGTCCCCATCGGGCGAACGGGAGGCGGCGGGACTCTGTCTTAAGTCCTCTCTCGTAGCCTACCCCGGTTCCCCGGGTGGGGTCCCGGCGCACTCGGAGGGATCGCCCCGCAGCTTGGAAAGCCCGTGGGGCAGGGCGGGGAGTATCACCTCCAGGTTCTCCCTGGCTCCCCGGGGGCTCCCTGGCAGGTTCACTATCAGTGTGCTTCCCCGTATTCCGCAGACTGCCCGCGAGAGCATGGCGTGAGGGGTCTTGAGCAGGGAGGAAGCTCGCATGGCCTCGGCCATCCCCGGGACTTCCCTCTCGATCACCCGCAAGGTCGCCTCGGGGGTCACGTCCCGGGGGCTCAGGCCGGTCCCGCCGGTGGTGAGGACCAGGTCCACCCGCAGCTCGTCGGCGAAGCGAGCAAGGGCATCCGCCACCGCCTCCACCTCGTCCGGGACCACCTCCCTTTCGACCACCGCGAAACCGTTGAGCTCCAGGACCTC
>JBBFMI010000294.1:0-2348 GCA_037478635.1 Candidatus Geothermincolales bacterium
TTCTTCACCGCGGTCTTCTGGGGAGGGGGGAAGTTGTCCGAGCTGGTGGGCGAGGGTTGGGCCAGGTGGGTAGGGGATCCGTTGGAAAGGACACTGGTATCCGCTATGGGAGAGGGCATTTTGACAAGATCTCTCCTGTGGGCGGTGGAGGGAATAGGGGCGGTGCTGGAGATCGCCCTCCCGTACGTGGTCCCGTTTTACCTGTTCCTGGCTTTACTGGAGGACAGCGGGTACCTCAACTCGCTGGCCTTTCTTTCCGACCGGTTCATGCACCGACTCGGCCTCCACGGGAGGGCGGTGATACCGATACTTTCCGCGGCCGGTTGCAACGTGCCCGCCGTGATGGGCACCCGTGTCCTCTCCACGCGCAGGGAGAGGATCATCGCTTCCTTCCTCATCGTGCTTGTTCCCTGTAGCGCCCGCCTGGCGGTGGTCATGGGAGGAGTGGGAAGATTCGCTGGCCTTGGCTGGGCGTTGTCAATCCTCGCGGTGCAGGCCGTAGTGGTGGTGGCGTCCGGCATGTTGCTCAACCGCTACCTTCCCGGCGAGTCCGCGGGCCTGGTGATGGAGATGTTCCCCTTCCGGGTCCCCTCCATGGGAACGGTCCTGAGAAAGACCTGGCTGAGGGTCAAGGATTTCATCTACGTGGCGGCTCCTTTCATCCTCGCCGGCAGCTTCGTTCTCGGCCTGCTGTTTGAGAGCGGGTGGGCCGTGAGACTGGAGGCGCCCCTGCGGCCCTTCGTGGTGCACTGGCTGGGCCTTCCAGCGGCAGCGGGCCTTGCCCTGGTATTCGGTTTCCTCCGCAAGGAGATGGCCCTCTCGCTCCTGCTGGTCTTCGCCGCCATGAGCATCCCCGGGCTGAGGAGCGACGCGGCCCTTAATGAGTTCATGACTGACCACCAGATATTCGTCTTCGCCCTGGTGAACACGATCTACATACCCTGCGTGGCCACCTTCGCCGTGCTGGTCAGGGAACTCGGGTGGAGGGCCGCCCTGGCGATATCCGCCGCGACGGTGTTGATGGCCCTCCTGCTGGGAGGGGTGGCCAGGTTCGTCCTCGCCCTGGCGGCTTCCGTTTAGCCTCGAGTTCCGATTGCGTGGGAGAATCGTCCTTGACCTGCAGTTGAAGGCCTAAGGGTCGATGGCATCGCGGCGGCCTTCGGGCACCCATCGGGCCTGGCGAAAATGCAGGTTTTCCGCTCGGGAGGGGTGTAGTTTTCGAAAGAGACGGCTCTTTCTGAGGGACGATGGCCTTGCGGATCATGCTGACAGGCAGATCTTATCCGGCAAAGATCGAGATCGACGTGGTCGCCAGGGGGTAATATAGGGGTAGTTCCGCCGGAGGCATCGCGCGAGGGCGAAAGCCGGGAGACGAGAGATCGAGCGGGGTGGTAACGGCTTCGTTCCGTGGGAGGTGAAAGCCGGTGAGGGAGGCCCTTTTCTACGAGAAGTTGGAGGACGGTCGCGTGCACTGCCTTCTGTGCCCCCAGGATTGCGTGATCGCCGAGGGCAGGAAGGGCTTCTGCAAGGTGAGGATAAACCGGGGAGGCGTCCTTTACTCGGAGGTCTACAACCGGGCGATGGCGGCGGCGGTGGACCCCATGGAAAAGAAACCCATTTACCATTTTATCCCAGGTTCGAGGATATACTCCCTCGGCACCCGGGGGTGCAACCAGAATTGCGATTTCTGCCAGAACTGGCACATGTTACAGCCCGATGCCCGGACGGAGGAGATAACCGCCGAGGAGGCCGTGGAGGAGGCCCTCGCCACGGGCTCGGTGGGGATAGCCTACACGTACAACGAGCCCACCATTTGGTACGAGTTCGTCCTGGAGTGCGCGGCCCTGGCTCGCGAGAAGGGGCTGGTCAACGTGCTGGTCACCAACGGGCTCATAAACCCCGAGCCCTTCGAGAAGCTGGCGCCGTACGTGGATGCCATGAACATCGACGTGAAATCCATGGACCCGGAGTTCTACCGGCGCATATGCAAATCCCGGCTCGAACCGGTGCTCGAGACCTGCCGGGCAGCCCGCGATGCGGGAATACTGGTGGAGATAACCAACCTGGTCATCCCCACCCTCAACGATTCCGAGGAACTGATCCTGAAGCTCGTCGATTTCGTCAAGGGGCTGGGGCGTGAGGTCCCGCTCCACTTCAGCGCGTATTTCCCGAGCTACCGGATGACTATCCGGTCCACCCCTCCAGAGACACTCATCAGGGCCAAGGAACTGGCGGAAAAACGCCTTTATTATGTTTACCTGGGAAACGTCATGGTCCCCGGCGCCTCCGACACCAAGTGCCCAGGGTGTGGCAATCTGTTGGTGCGGCGGATGGGATATTCGGTGGAG
>JBBFMI010000295.1:0-2339 GCA_037478635.1 Candidatus Geothermincolales bacterium
TCTCCCTCGGGATGCGTGCCCGGTACCGCTACCGCGGACGACCCGTCCTCTCCCCTTACCTTCCTGCTCCTTCCCCGCAGCACGAGGCCGGCTCCCCTCTCCACTCCCAGATAACGGGACACGCAATCGCACTTCACCTGAAAAAGGAAATATATGTTCTCCGCCCTGTCCTCGAGCGTCTCGAAATTGCCCTGCCCCTTGGCCACTATGACGTCGGCCTCATCGAAACAGTCGCGTAACTCGCTGGATGCCTTTTCCAGGGACACGCCGGCCAGCGCCTGCCCGGTGGTGATCACCCGGCCCAGCCGATCCATCCCCACCTGCAGGGCATCGGGGAGGAGAGCGTCGTTAATCATCGGCCCTCCCCTCACCGCGACGGTCAACTCCACTCCCGGGTATTCCTCGAGGATTGTCTCGCACAGCAGCCTGTCGAAGGCGATCTCCCCCGCGTTATCGCATATGTAGAGCAACTTTTCGGCGCTTTCCAGGTCTTTCCTCAACTCGGGCCGATGGTCCACCAGAAGGCCTCCCTCCAGCATCCTCCGCAGGCTGTCCTCGAGTCCCATCGGGAGGCTCCTGGCGCCGAAATCCACGGCGTTTCCCGCCACGGCGAACGCGAGGGCCTTTTCCAGTCTGCTTCGGTCTTTTCGCATCTCTTCTTTCAACTTCTCCACGATCTTCAGGGCTTTGGCGTTGCTATCCTCCCTCACGTCCCGGTACGGGTCGGGCACTCCCGAGATCTCCGAGACCAAGAGATAGAGTGGGGCCGCCGCCTCCGGCGGGGAGAGCCTCGGATCCATCTCGGACAATATGCTGCTTGCTTCCCGCATCAGGGATATGAGCGCGTCCCCTTTCACCCCGCTCAGTACCGCTGCCCTTATTGCCTGATCGAGCATGCAGGGGTAGCATTCCGCCATGACCTTCACTTCAGACCTCCAGCTTTCACCCGATCCCGATCGCCACGGCGCCTCGCCTGCCGTCTTGACGCGTCCGCGGGGGCCGCGACCTGTCTCATTCCCTCAATAACCCGAAATGATATTAATGGCACCTTGCGGGATATCTCAAAGTCAGGGCCTCTTTGCCATTTCAGGTCCCCGGTTTGCGGCTTGCCTCTCCCTTCCCATGTCCATCTCCCGGTATCCGCGATGATAAAGGGTTTTTCAGCGCGCATCCATGATTCCCGGAAGGAGGAACGATTCGAACGCCCATCGTCGAGGAGATCGCGCTTGGCCCCTTTCTTCGACACAATCAGGGAGGGCTCACCTGCGCTTGCTGGACTCGAGGTTTTCCCGGTAAAGCCGGCGCATTCCCCGACTGGCCAGGGCCATGGCCCCTGGATAAGGTGTTCTTTTAAAAGGCCCGCATCCCGTGAATCTCAACATCCTCCGGATCGAATTCACGCAAATGATCGCGGGCGCTGACCAAGATTGCCGATAGCGACCCCAGCCAGGAAGCCTCTGGGAGAACGCCTTCGTCTCCCCCGCTCAACACATCTCGGGCTTTCTCGAGGCCCTTTCTCGATGCCTTTTTCCGATGAGCCCCTTAACTCCGCCCGCCCGGGCCCACCTGGCCGTCGGATACGCGGAACCGCGCCGTGAAACGCGGTTCCACGGGTTCCACGAGACCTGACGAGACCTGGAATTCCCACGGGATCCCACCTGGTGGGATCCCACCGGGTCGCCTCCGCGAAGTCTGCGAGGCAATGCATCCGGAAGGTACAGGCCACCCGGGCTGGAACGAGCGTGTCCAGTTGAACCGGAAAACGGCGCCTTTTATCTCAAAGCGCAAGGACCCGGTGCGTTAAAGGTAATTTATGCCAGTCTCGCTACTTCTTCTTTCTGCCCTTGCCCTTTCCGTGACCTCTCCAGCGTTCCTTCTCCCCTCTTTTCCACTCCGCTATGAGCGCGTCAAGTCGGGGGTCTCTTTCCCTCTTCCCTCCCCCCGCAGCGCGTCGGGGCGGGGTGGAATCCCCCGGCTTCATGAGGCATCTTCCTCGACCAAGACAGTACCCCTTTCTCCTTCCGCCCGCCTGAGACTTCCCTTGCGACACTCGCCGCGCGGACACGCATGGGCTCAATGCTCGAGGGCAAAAGCCGCTCCGGTAAGCCGACCCCTGGGATCCACCCACCGAAGGGTTTCCGGGAAGATCCGAGTGACCGCTAAAGGTTGAGCCCTGAAGGTTCCATCACGTCCACCACCGTCACCTGGAACCGGAGGGTCTTTCCGGCCAGGGGGTGGTTCATGTCGATCTCCACCGTCTCCTCGTCCATGTCCGTGACCTTGAAGAAGACCACGTTCCCCGACTCGGTCCTTCCGGTGTAGGACATCCCCATCTCCAG
>JBBFMI010000296.1:0-2334 GCA_037478635.1 Candidatus Geothermincolales bacterium
GGCAGACGCCTTACTGGAATGGGGCATGAGGGGCCTGATCAACGCGGGCGCCAGGAAGATATGGGTGTACAGGGGGATGGACGAGGCCCCCGGTACTTCGTGGGATTATTCCTACTACGGGCTTTTCGATTACTACGGAAGGGCCCTAACAGCCTGGAACTCGTACAAGTACTGGCAGTTGCAATCGGGCATTTTCCCCGATTATCCCAAGTTGCCCACCAGCTTATGATGTGACCCGGGGTCTCCCCGATTCCGAGGGCGGGGGATGGGGCTTGCGCGTGGCTTTCTACGTGGACCAGCTTTTTTATCGCCAGCCGGGGGGGATCGCCACCTACCTTAAGGGGCTCCTCCCCCGCCTTGCCCCCTTGCTGGGTGACGAACCGATCCTCTTTTACCACCGCCCGGGAAGGGAATGTGATCGGGAAACGGGCTTGCCGGGGAGAAAGGCCCCCCTGGGGATGGCCAGGGAGACAGCCGCTTTATTGTGGCACACCGTGGGTTTCCCCAGGCTGGAGCGTTGGTTAGGATCCATGGACCTTTTACACCTCCCCTCCCTTTTCTTCGTGTCTTCCCGGGCGCCCTTGGTGGCTACCGTGCATGACCTGGCGGTGTTCCGCTTTCCCCACCTGTTCCCTTATCGTTGGCGAGTGCTCCATGGCCGGGCTCTGCGATTGATATTCGGAAGGGCGAGGTTGATCCTGTGTGATTCGGCCTCCACCGAGGCAGACTTCTTGGCGGCGTTTCCCGGAAGGAGCAGGCCGGCGACGAGGGTGGTTCCGCTGGGGGTGGAGCCTCCCCGGGAGATGGCGGAAGATGAGGTCAGAGCAAGGCTGGGGAGAATGGGATTGCGCCCGGGTTACCTGCTTTACGTGGGGACGTTGGAGCCCCGGAAAAACCTGTCCCGGCTGGCGGCGGCCTGGAGAAAGGTAACGGAGAAGGGCGTCGCCGGGGAAAGGGAACTGGTGCTGGTGGGGCCCATGGGTTGGCTGGGGGAAAGGGAGAGAGAACAAGTTCTCTCCTTGCCCAACTCCCGTTGGCTGGGCTACCGCTCTCCGGATGACCTGGAAGCCCTTTACCGGGGAGCCGATGTTTTCGTCTACCCATCGCTTTACGAGGGATTCGGCTTACCGGTTTTGGAGGCGATGGCCAGGGGGATACCCGTGGTGGCTTCATCGACTCCCGCCCTGGTGGAAGTGTCCGGCGACGCGGCCCTCTTTCCCGATCCTCTCTCCGAGGAAGAGATAGCCCGGGCTATCGAGGAGCTCTTGCGGGACGAGGAAGCTCGCCGTGAGTTGGCGCGAGCGGGGACAAAAAGGGCATCCGTCTTCACCTGGGAGAGGACGGCCCAGATGACCTACGAGTCATACCTGGAGATCCTGGGGAGGGGTTGAAGGAAATACCTTGTTTTAGTGGTAGCATCTACTGGGAGTCCTTGGGTTGACCCCGGAAAAGGGATCGTCAGAGTATGACTGGAGAAGGGCGTCCCGGATGGCCCGGTAATCGTTCGTGGGGACTCGTAGGAAGGGTTAAACGAGCTACCTTTAACTCGAGATCTTTTTCCACTTTTCCATTATGGTTGGACACCGGGGTTGGTGACATGACGGGGACGATGGAATACGACCATCTGACCGGGGCTTTTGGTGAGCGGTAATATTTCATCGTATATGATCGAGGGGGATTCAAGAGAAACCGGGCAACCCCCGTGGGCCCCCTTTATATGGAGAACGGAGGGTGGACATGAACATAACCGTGATCGGCATGGGATATGTGGGTGTTGTCACGGCCGCCTGCTTTGCCGACCTCGGGCACCAGGTGGTGGGAGTGGAGAAAGAAAAGGAGAAAGTGGAGCTCCTGAACCGCGGGATCTCGCCCATCTACGAGGTGGGCCTGGAAGGACTCCTCCAGCGGCTGGTGGGCAGGAACCTCCACTTCACCCAGGAAGCCGGGGAGGCCTTGCGGGATTCCGAGGTCATATTCATCACGGTGGGCACCCCTACCGGCGAGGACGGCAGCGCCGACATGACGTACGTGTTGGAGGCGGCGGAGGAGATAGCCAGGCATCTCGACGGATACAAGGTGGTGGTGAACAAGAGCACCATGCCCGTGGGATCGACCAAGCTGGTGGAGCGGGTTATAAAGGAAAGGGCTCCCGGCGAGGAGTTCGACGTGGTGTCCAACCCGGAGTTCCTGAAGGAAGGTGCCGCCATCGACGACTTCATGAAGCCGGACAGGGTCATCATCGGTGTCGACAACGTAAGGACCGCCGAGATAATGAAGGAACTCTACTCTCCATTCATGAGAAAGACCAACCGGCTGATAGTCATGGATGTGAAG
>JBBFMI010000297.1:0-2333 GCA_037478635.1 Candidatus Geothermincolales bacterium
GCAGGATCGGCCGCGGAGGCGGTGTGGGCACTGGCCCGCGTATACGGCGCCCAGCCCGAGGACATAGGCTATATCGACCTGCAGGGCGGCGGGAGTTGGTGCAGGACGGTGGACGAGAAGGTGCCCGAGATCAGGAGCTGGACCGAATCCCTGCCGGCAAATATCGGTCATCCCGACATGGTGATATGGAACGACCTCAGGCCCAACTTCTCCCGGAAGACGAGGATGGAGCCCACCGCGGAAAACCTCCTCCGGTTCGCCCTTCGGCTCCCGGAAGAAAGGAGGTCGAGGCTCATAGCTTACCTGAGAAGCATGCCCGAGGGAATAGACACACCGCTACGTCGGTACTTGCTGGAAAAACTTGTAACATGAAGGCGCCTTTTGCGGCGGCCACCGACTCACTAACGCATATCGCGATCCCTGGGCCGGGAAAACAATTCTGCCAAATCATGGCAACTTAACAACGGCGAAAGGGGCCTTTACAGGCAAACCCTGGTATATTACATTATTTTCCATCAAATCTTGAGAATGACCCCCATCGTTTGACCGGAACTCGAAAGACTCGAAAGGGGAAACGGGGAAACCCGCAGAAATCATTTTTAGAGCGTCTCCCCTGGAGGCGCAAAAGGTGGAGGAAGGAGCCGGGTTAACACTTGCAGGCCGTCCCTTGTGAGCTCTCCCCGTCCTTCCTCCACTGTTATTATCGGAAATTTTCGCGAGGACATTAGAATTTTCTCGTAAAAACATGGCCAAGTCTTGGAGCCTGCCTCATCCACGATCGCAAGGCCATCAAACGGGGCAACGGCCTGCCTGCCATCGAGCGCTCCCCCTTGCCCAGGGACGCCTCACGGATGTCATCCCGGCCGCTCAAAGTCCGCCTTCACGTCCCGCCCCCGCCGAAAAGGTCGGATATTGCCAGGTCGAGAAGGCGTATGGCCGCTTCCTTGTGAAGGGGCTCGTTACCGCTATTGGACTTGGGCGACCGGGATAAACGCTGAGGGTCATAGAGCACCTTTAAGTACCGCCCCCGCTGAATAGGTCGGATATCGCCAGGTCGAGAAGGCGTATGGCCGCTTCCTTGTGAAGGGGCTCGTTACCGCTGCCACACTTAGGCGACTGGATGCAGGAGGGGCAGCCCCTGGCACAAGGACAGCGCCCGATCATGTCCCGGGTGGCCTTCAGGTGGGATTCCACCAGGTGGAAGCCCCTGGCGGCGATGCCTATTCCCCCGGGGTAGGCATCGTATATGAAGACCGTAGCCTCCCCGGTGTCGGGATGCAGGGAAGTCGACATTCCCCCTATATCCCACCGGTCGCACATGGCGAACAAGGGCAGCATGGCGATGGCGGCGTGTTCCATCGCGTGCAGCCCTCCCGCCAGCTCGTATTCGTCCAATCCCAAGCTCCCGATCCTTCCGGGGGGCAGGGTCAACCAGAAGGCCCTGGTGGGTAGCACCCTCGCCGGCAGTTCAAGGGGTACTGTCTCCAGCACCTCGTGGGACACCAGTCTCCTCTTCTGGTAGGCGTAGACCTCGGTGGTGACCTCCACCTCTCCGTAGTGGAGGGAACAGCCCCTCCCCTCGCGGGTCCTCTCCTCGGAGAGCACCCTGACGTCCACGTTATCGAGGGGATTGGTATAATATTCCAGGTCTGCCTCCCTCACCAGGGCTATCTTCTTCTCGAGGTCAAGCGACTCCACCAGGTAGGTCTCCCCCATCTGCATGTACACGGCGCCCGGGTGGACGTGGAATATGGAGGTGGCCTCCTCCACCGTGCCCAGCACCGATCCGGTCTCCCTGTCCACGATGTCCACGGTGGAGCCCGAACTGGAGCGAAGGCTCACGTCATGGGAGGGCGAGCGCAGGCGGGTGGGGAAGCGGCGGCCGGCCCTCGTCCTCAACCAACCCCTTTTTTCCATCTCGTCCACCAGGTCCCACATCTCCCTGCCGAAGAACCTCTCGTCACCATCCTTGAGCGGGAGCTCGTGGGCGGCGCACAGGAGGTGGGCACAGAGGATGTTCTCGTTCTCCAGGTCCACGATGGCCTCCTCGAAAGGCGCCCCCAGCAGGTACTCGGGGTTTCTCGCCAGGTACTGGTCCAGGGGGTCGTCCCCGGCCACCAGCACCGCCAGGGATTCGGTCCTCCTCCCCGCCCTTCCCGCCTGCTGCCAGGTGCTGGATATGGTCCCGGGGTACCCGTTGATTATGCAGGCCTCCATGTCGCCCACGTCTATCCCCAGCTCCAGGGCATTGGTGGCCGATACCCCCAGCAGTTCCCCGGAGAAAAGCCTCCTCTCTATCTCCCTGCGCAGCGAGGGAAGGTATCCTCCCCGGT